>JAACET010000101.1 GCA_011682385.1 Actinomycetota bacterium
ATTATAGGCAACTACATAATTAACTACGAACAGAATGGCCGCGATCTGCCCGAACATGGCGTCGCGCATTAATTCGCGTAGTTCGGTCGGTTCTAGGATCGGCTTGGCTGATGGATACAGCGGGGCCAGCTCGTTGTAGTAGCATTCCATGATTTTCTGGTAATCGTGCCTGGCACCGGCGAAATCGAATGTGTAGGCTGTGCCGGAAACCCAACCGCCCGGCGGAATTGTAATTCGTCGAATCGTCGGGTAACTCTGTGAACTGTTTGCATACGTAAAAGGCTCTTCCGTACCCGGAATGCTCAGGCGAACGTAACCCGCTTTGCCGTCAAAACCAAACCCCATGCCGACCTGCAGCTCGTATTCATCAATGCTGCATCCCGACGACGTATCGTAATGCGGGAACGCGCACAAAGCCAGACATCGGTCGTTGTCGTGCAGATAAACCAGTGGGCTGGCCGAGCGGTCGGCCGCAAAATCCCAATGCGACGAAACCATCCGGGCTGGGTTTGTAACGTTCGCGTCAAACTGAGGCCATGCCGCGGGCTTGTCCGCTTCGTCCGGACAGACCAGCTTGTTGTCGCCATAAAAGAAACCGGGGATCATCCACCAAGGCTGTGAAACCCAGCTCGGCAGTTCACAAATCAGCCGCAGTACGCCGTGGAATTCGGTTTCGCCGGTGTTACTCACCCGCCAGCTGATCCGTTGCCCATCGCCGAACGGCTCGGCCTCCATCGTAAGCAACAAATCCGCGGGTTGCAAAACATGACCGGTCTTAATAATTATTTCGTTCATTGACGCAGCCTTTTACATTTTCGGAGCGATCATAGAACTTAATATTCTACAAACCCAGTTTTACGACCTGACTGGTTTCGATGGACTTTTGAGCTGCCAAGCACATTTTTGCACTGATATATCCTTCTTCGATGGTGTTCGCGATTTCAGTGGGTCTTCCCTCGAGCAGGGCGAGCTTGGCCTCCAGTCCGTATTCGGTGCCATCAAAATGGGCGTGACCCGCCCAGTCATAAACTTCGTATATCCGGGTCCCGGACTTTTGATGATAACGGGTGATATCAATAGAGCTGTTTCCGACAAGCATCTGCCCCTGGGGCGTTTCCGAAAATTCATTATAACACTTCAGGTGCATAATCCCCTCAGTGCCGATGAAATATCCGCCCCGTTGACCGCCCCGCTGAGGAGCGTTAAAAGTCTGTGAGTATGATGCCGTTACCCCGCCTTCATACTGAATAATTACGACGTGGTTGTCGTCAAGGTCAATCTCCTTTGCATAGACACACTTGCGAATATGTTCGGGCGGGAGAGACTTGGCGGCATCAAGCTGGAGTCGATAGACGCTCATTGGACAGGACCATTTCTTTTCGCAGACGTCACAGGTCAGGTCATTAGGCATGTCTCCGCCGTAGACGAGGCGGGAACCGAACGCCGCGATGCTTACAGGTTTGAGGCCAATGATATTGTTAATAATGTCAAGGTCGTGCGTGGCCTTTTGCAGGATAAGCGTATCACTTTTTTCGCTGGTGCGCATCCATTTTCGGAAGAACTCGTCGCCATAGTGGACGTTGTTGACGTACTGAACGGAGATGATATCACCAATGGTCCCGCCCTGAACGTGATGTTTAGCGGCCAGCGAAACCGGAGCCCCCTTCATGGTGAAATTTACCACGGCAACTTTGGGGTAGTTTCGAAGCAACTCCCAGCACTTCTCGACGTCCTCCTCGGTGGTAGCCAGGGGCTTTTCTGTCAGAATGTTCATGTTGCGTCTTACACATTTTTCAATCATTTCTGCGTGCACGTTGCAATAGGTACAAATCAGGACAGTATCAATATCCTCCTTGTCCAGCATTTCGTCCGGGTCGGTGTAATAGGGGAGGTTTTTGAAGTCCTTGCTCAGACCGGAGATTTCCTGCTTGAAATCCCCGGCAAGATTGCCGATATTCTGCCCCAAATAAGCATCCACAATACTGTCAAATAGCCTTCGGTCCAGGTCGCAGAAGGCCACTACGCTACCGGGAATTCGCTGTTCAAACCAAAGCATATGATGGGTGCCAGAACAACCGGCGCCAATACAGGCAATTCTTAGTTTTTTACCGCTCATGAGAATCTCCTTTGGAGCGATACTAAATTAAACCTTTCCGTTGTCCATTGTGCTATATAATCTTCCAATTTTTTGGATTCCTCATCACTGGTCGTATTGACAATCATGGCCAGCCCACGCGGATCCAAGTTATCTATAAAAAACTTGACATCACAGGCCTCCACACAACTTATGAAAAGCAACTTTCCCGCTTCCTGAATCTTCCGCATATCCGGCAACGCACTCCTGAACGGCGGCGAAGCGGGGTCGTGGCCCCATTGGACAACATCAAATTCTTCCGACCCGGCAATCCAATCGACATGCTGCCGGGCTCCATCATGCCAATGTAACACGGACCGCCCGGTATACCCGGCAATCCGGCGAAGGGCGGGCAGGAAAATATCCTGGTACATCTGAGGCGATATGTTGATGGCCAGATCATCCTGAACGGACATAAATGGTCTGTCGCTCCATACGGGCATCCAGTTGCATACGCCGTCATTCCTTGCCGTGAGTATAGGGCAAAAGATATCGTAGGCCTCCATGTATTCATTTGCCAGCCTTATGGCAAACTTATGAACCTTTTCCGGCTGCTCCAGGGTGGCCAAAAGAAGCTTTTCGATTCCCATTGTACTGGCAATCCAGTCGAGGGGACCGCCGTCTACGGGAATGGCAATCTGCTGCTTCCCGGCGCACTTCTCAACAAAACCCTCCAGCAGCTCCAGGAACGTGCGCCAATATCTACTGTCCTGATCAAAGTGGACCGTATCGGCCTCGTCCAATGAGTTAATAACCGGCTCGTACCAGACCGTATCCGGGGTGAAAATAGGCTGAGCAGCACAGAAAGCCAGAAAGCTCAGTGGGCCGAAAGCTGAAAGTGTCATGTATTGGAACAAATCCGCATGCCAATTCCATTGTGCTTTCCACCATTCCTTCAATTCAAAGAACCGATCTGCCTGGGTGTAATCCAATTCCGCCGGCTGAAGCATCCATGAAGCCGGATCAGGTAGCGACGGATTCGGATTCTGGATTTGAACGATGGGCCGACTATCGAGCACCTGCTTGTTCCAGAAGGCCTTATACCTCTTACGCAAATGGGCCCAATCGGGGATTTTTTCATAGCGGAATGTCCTCACAGCCGTTCTCACAGAAGCACCTCGATTTTCACGCGTGTGCCGTCCGGCGCCACGTGCAATAGTGTTCCCTCAAGCGGAGTCCCGTTTTCGATGAGGAGAGGCCCATCGTCCCGTCGCTCATTTCGCACTTCTATCTCGTACATGGCCCCACGAAATCTTCGCAGCACGCGAAATCCCGGCCACTCATCCGGGATGGAGGGGTTGATGCGCAATCCGGTATAGGGTGGAGTAAGAAACTTTATGCCGTCTTCCGTGGCCAGATGCTCGCGCATCTTGTCCATACACAACAGGGCCCGCTGTTTATCAGCCATCGCTGTTATGGCTTTCGCACTGAATCCAACTATATCCTGGCTTTATATCACTGCCTTGGAAAGCTTCCAGAGCCAGAAAACGTGTACAAACTTATGAGGAACCATTTTTATTATCATCTGTTCGGCAGCCTTGGCTGTAGCTATCGTTACCCTGGTACACTTTTTCGTGAGCGGTCCTAAGTTCGGGGCTGGCGATTGGCAGTGTCTGCAGTGCGGTCGCACATTCAGCATGGAGATAACGGAGTTGCCGCCCATTGAATGTCCCAAGTGCGGCGGTGAAGCGGTAAAGCTACGCTACCACAGATGCCAAGCTTGCGGGAAGAAAGTTGTGATAAGCCGCCTGCGCCTGACCGAAAAGGGTCAGGCCCAGCGCGAGGCTATGCGGAAGCAGGCTGAGGCCGCTGGCGGATCGGCTGCTGGTCCGCCCGGGCCTATGATGCCGCCGATGGAAAGTCAGTATAGGCTCAAGCAGTCCGACGGCGGTTACGGCTGGTCCCCCTGGGTATCCAGGCTCAGGAGTTTGCGCTCAGTTGGCAGTGTTCCGAATGTGGGGAAAAACTGTCTAAGTAGCCCACACGCTGGCCGGCCAACTGCCGAAGCCTGGCCCGCAGAGGTTCCTGGGGATCAGCTACACTGAGCCCGGAAATTATTATCTAAGCTGAAAAACGCCAGCAAGGTATATTAGTGGGGCCTCTGAAAAACTGGCGTAAGCACAAAGAATAACTCAAAAATCTTGTGTGCATTGTATAATGCTTGTTACGGACAAAATTATTGACTAGTATCTCCCTGCAATGGTGTCGTAAGATTGGAGTTCATCAGGCGTGTTTATATTCTGCCAAGCTGAGGCCAAGTGATTAGGTGGAACCGGCGAGATAATTTTGGGGCGCCCAGCCAGCCGGCTAAGAGAAAATTCTTGATCGGAGGCCAGCTGTTCTACTAGCAGACGGCAGCGAAAATCGTAATGGGCCAACAAAGGTTCGACCCCAACCTCCCCTGCTAAGCCTGGTACAGTAGCCCAGACGCCAGGGGTGCGGGTCGCAAGCAGCCAATGGAATACCTCCAAGGAGATTGCCGGCAAATCGCAGGCAGCTAGAAGCCAGGACACCTGTGGAGCCCAGCGCATGGCAGACAAAAGTCCCGCCATGGGCCCTTCAGCCTCAGAGATATCGGCCAGACGCCCATGCTGGCCAAGTTCGTCAGGCACTGTCCCCGCCCCGACTATGACAACTTGTTCGCAGAGCTCTTGAAGCAATTCTGCAGTGTGTTGGAGCCAAGTGTGTCCGTTTCGGCGCAGCAGATGTTTCGGTTTGCCCATACGTGAGCTATCCCCGCCAATGAGCACACAGCCGAAGACCGGAGTTCTCAACCACTTCTCGAACAGCCATTTTTCCAGAATATCCAGAGCAACTGTCGGGCGGTCCCCATCTCGGTTTAAGACAGCAAGCACTTGTCCAGCCTGGACCGGCGGGGCCAACTCGTCTTCACTTACGAGCCAGATTTTAGGCAGGGCGGTGCCTTTATGTCCCTCGACCAGCACAAGATCATATCGTTCCGCCAACTGAGTTAAGATCCTGCGCAAACTTTCAGAATCGTTCTGATGAAGTCGCAGAAGTTCCTGCTGCGGGCCTTGCAGAACCACGTCGGCCCCGGCTCTGAAGAACCTATCGCTGTCTTTGCCGGGACGGTCCACGTCAATACCGTGGGTGTCGTGCTTAACGACAGCGACTTTGAGTCCTTTTTTGTGGAGAGGGGGAATGATCTGCTCGATAAGCGTAGTCTTGCCAGCCCCACTCCAGCCGCAGATGGCCATGACAGGCAAGTTATCGAGCATCAGTGGTCTCCACCTTGGTAAACCGGGGAAGAACATTAGGTCCAGCTTTTACTATAGCGGTATAAGCCAGCCAACCCAGGGCAAAGCCCAGAGCCAATATCCCCGTGGTCAGATGCACAATAGCGATAATACAGGTAATGAGCAGGCCCAGGCGGGTCTGCCAACATCGGCTGGCAGCGGCCAAGCCGAGACCGGCAACCAGTAGGAATACTCCCAGCAACGACGAGGGAAAAGCCAGCATCCAAACCAGAGCGACTTTTCCGAAGAACAAGCCGATGGTCAGCAGAACTGCTCCGCGGAAGATGATCGCCAGGCTGGACCGGGCCCCGAAACGATATTGTGCAGCCAGACCTCCTGAACCGTGACAAAGAGGTACGCCGCCCAGCAGACAGACGGGTATGTTCATCAAGCCGACCGAAACGGCTATCTTGGTAGGGGTGGTTCTATAACGATTGTTGGGGAAGAGCTGCCCTGCCAGCATGGAAATGGCAAAGACGGAGTTCAGCAGGGTCAAAGGTATTTGGGCCAAGCCGCCGAGCCAGGCACCTGAAAGGGCAGAGGCCTCGAAAATCGGCCAACTAGGCCTCCAAAGGGCAAAACCGGTGGATCCGATCAAGCCTGGCTCCTTTAAATATGTCGCGACAAAGCCAATGACGATCAAACCCAAGGCTGCCAGCGCTAAACGCCGCCTCAGCAGCAATATCAGCAAAGCACCAATCGCAGCCAGAGCCAAGCCATCCACTGCCCAAAAAGGTCTAAGTGTCTGGCTGGCGGGGACAAACAAAGCCAGGTGCATACCTTTTATAAGTAGTTGCAGGGCCACGGCCATTTGCAGGCCTCGCAATACAGGCTGAGCCAGAACACTGCTCAACCAGCGGATTAGACCAGTCATACTCATTATCAGCATACATAGGGCCACGGTCAGGCCGGCTGTGCTCGCTTGCCCGGCAGTTAAGGACCCGCCGATGGCCAAGGCGCCGATGGCCTTCATCGGCTGAACCGACATTGGTGCCCGGAAGACCAGACCGGCAGCGATGCAGGCCAGGCCGGTACAGAAAAGGATGCTTCCGGCCTCGAAGCCCACTATCTGGACCATGGCTACCATGATGGGCACAAAGGTTCCCAAATCACCGAGCGAACCGGTTGCTTCCGACAGGAGGAATTTTGCGGAGATTGTCTGTGCTGCTCGGGGTGGAGTGAACCAACTGAAAATGGTTTTTGCAGCTATGTCTGACATTCTCAGCTAACCTCCCACTCCCACCATCGGAGCGAGTGTGTGGAATCTGCGATCCGAGCGTTTCCGACAAATTTCTTCGGCAACGAGCCGCAGCAGTGTTCTTGTTACGGTGGGTCTGTCGTTTTGAAGAAGATTTCGTATGCTCGGCCCACATCCTTTGGCCAGACAGGAAATCAATTGGCCGGTACTTCTCAGACGCATTTTCCTACAGCCCTGGCAGAACGGCTGGCTAGTCGGTGAGATAAAGCCGATGATCCCCTTACGGCCAACGCGGTCCGAGGCCTGAAAGTTTCGACTGCTCTGCCCTGCTTGACAGGTAATCTCTTTTAGGTTGAAGCAGCTCTCCAGACGTTCGCGAACCTCCCAGGCGGGGACGAAGAGATCGTCGAACATCTCTTTGGCACAGCCGATGGGCATAAGCTCCAGAAAGCGAACCCGGCATCCCAGCTCAAGGCCGAAGCGAGCCAAACTGGTGACCTCGTGGTCGTTAATATCCCTCAGAACAACCATGTTGATCTTTACGGGTGTAAGGCCTTGGTCTATGGCTGCTTCGATTCCCTTCACGGACAAGTCTAATCGTCCGCCTCCGGTTAGTTTCCGGAAAGTTCGGTCGTTGAGACTGTCCAGGCTGATGTTGACTCGGTGCAGGCCAGCACGTTTTAGATCACCAGCCATCTGGGCCAACTTTTGGCCGTTGGTGGTCAAGGCCAGATCGGCAATACCCTCGTGGTCCAGACGGGCAATCAGTTCAACAACGCCTGGTCTGATCAGTGGTTCCCCGCCGGTGATGTGAACCTTGGATATGCCAAATCCGGATTTCAGTATCTGAACAAAGCGGACGATTTCCTCGAAGCTTAGAATATCGCTGTGCTTCTTTTTAGGCACACCCTCAGAAGGCATGCAGTAGCTGCAGCGCAGCTGACAGCGATCGGTGACGGAAATCCGAAGGCTCAACTGTGCGGATTTCTGAATTAAGCGCGGAGTCTTAGAGAGGCTTATCAACGTTGTCCCCTTTCCAAGTTCGGGAGGCCAAGGCGTTTCCACCCAGACCCTATCGCCCAGCAACCATAGCTCAGAGCATTAGGACTGCTGGGTCGGAGACTGGTTACAAGTATTGGCTATCTTGTCCTTTAGCTGCGAGGCTGCTCTTGATGGAGGGCCTTTTGCACATCCGGGCGAGGGTCGGCTTCCTGCAGACCTTCCAGACCTTTCTTGAAACTGACGACACTTTTTCCCAGACTGCCGGCAATTTTCGGCAGGCGTCTGCCAAAAAGCAGAAACAAGGCCAGGGCGATAAGCGATATTTCCCAGGGACCTAGACCGAACATTAGACACCTCCTTGGTACGGTTTTGTCAAAGTTTGAAACCAATGTATTAGCCGGATTCTTGATCAACTCGGCACAGGTCAGTCAAATCCTCCTCAACAAAAAGCCGAGTAACGTTGCCTAATGTTCTGTAGAAGTTTGTTTGGGCGGCATCTTCCAGCTTGGTTGCAAATGCGGGCACCCACTGCCCCAAATGCCCAGCCAAGAACGACCGCTGCTTATCTCGATAACAACGCTCTTCGTCGCAGTCCGATTTATTCGCCGCTTCGATAGTTCTGCTGATGAGCAAATACATAAACTCCAGTTCAACACTGACATGGTCGGGAGCTTCCCTAAGGACAAAGTGAAGGCCTTCTTCACTGTAGAGGTTTTTGACCTGAATGGTGGACTGCCCCATAAGCCTGCCGTCTTCAAGATAGACCGAACCGTATGGCGGGGCCAAGAGTTTATACGGACCAACAAACAGTTTGGCATGGTCCACAGGCAACTGGTCAGGCTCAGTAACTTCTCCGGCAACGTCGGCGAGTCGGCAGACAAAAGCCGAAGGCGATTCTGAAACGTCCCTCAACAAAGCCATCAACTCATCGTCAGGCGAATAGAAACATTCTGCGAGGATTTTGTAGGTTTGACCTCGGAGGGTATCACTAAGCAATGTATGCCTGCCCATTAGACTTTGACCACCTTCACTCTAGCCACACCATGCCTGGTAGTAGATCCGCTCAGGCGGTCGTAATCGACGGGGATGATATCGTTGTTATTCCCGCCGCGTGGCGACTTGCCGAAAACCTTGGCGGCCACTTTTCCATAAGCCCAGTGTCCTTGCCCATAGCACTTGCACACCGTTCCGGGCCTGGTGCCTTCCCAAAGCCCAGCGGTGCATTCAATCTGTCCTGTCTGGGAGATGAGTTGAATTCTATCACCATCTTTTATACCTAATCTTCCGGCATCTGTGGGGTTCAGTTTGGCCACGTCATCCCAGGCTGCGTCGCCGGCATCGAGATATTTAAACTCCTGATACCAGGTGCAATTAGCCGTCCGGCCTTCACGGTTGAGCCTGGACTTGTAGTCCACCAGGACGAAAGGATAATCCTTTTCATCTCCCCACATATACGGTTCCTCATAGTGGGGGACAAAAGCTCTTCCGCCTCTAGCCTGATAGTTGCAGGTACTGAGAATGTCATCGACGGTCGTGTTGTATTTTTTGGCGTGGGCACTCAAGGCTGCCTTAAGGGTCTCGCTGTAGAACTCAAACTTCTTGGTCTTTGTCTTCATCTTGCCCCATCTCTTTCGAAAGTGGTAAGGTGCGGAGTTCCATACACCGGCCGCTCTGAATTCTTCCCATCCGTTAAACTTATCCCCAGCCTGGTATTTGGCTGGGTCCCAGAGTTTGTGGGTAGCGTACTTGAGGGCATAGAGGGCGAACTCTTTTTCGTTGGTCGGGGCCTTGCCGGTTTCCGGGTCCTTATACTCCTTGTAATGCCGCAGCAGATTATCAAAGCCTCTTTCGGCAAGTTTCTCGGCAATGGCCCAGGGAATCTCGGTTTCGTCTATCTTGACATCCCATACCGGCTCGATCACCGGCTGAAGCAGGGGAACGTGGCGATATCCGTTGGCAAATGACTTTACGTAGCCCCACTTCTCATACTTGTGATGTGTGGAGGGCAGGACAATATCAGCAAACCAACTGAATTCTGCCGCGTGCGTAGTAATGTGGACCAGAAAGGGAATCTTGGCCAAAGCTCTTTCCCACCGCTCACCCTGCGGACAGGAGAAAGCGAAGTTATTCATATAGCCGATGGCCACTTTGATCTCGTTGGGGTTCTCATCAAGAATTCCATCAGCAGCGTTATTGGTGACCACGGCTTTTCCGGGCTTTCCTTTTTTCAGGGCCGGGAACGCTTTTGTTCCTCGCTGGTCGATTTTTTTATGTTTTTTGCCGGCCTTGGCTATCTCATCCATGAAGGCGTCCGGCTTCGGAAATTTACTGGTATATTCTTTGTTGGCTTTGAGTGTGCCGCCGACGTTATCCACCGAGCCGACCAGGCCATTCAGGGCGTGGGCAGCCATGCAGCTATATCCGCCCCGTACCTGCATAGAAGGGCCGCCCCCGACCCAGCACATTGCCCGTGGGGCAGCCTTGGCAAAGCCTATGGCTACCTCCCTTATCTGCTCAGCCGGCAAGCCGGTTCTCTCGGCCGCCCATTCTGGTGTCTTGTCCTTCAACTCAAGATTCCACCACTTAAGGAGTCCGTGAGCATATTTTTCTACGAAGGCGGGTTTGGGCTCAGCCACTTCGCCGCCGACAGCGGCGGTAGTCGGGGGGGCAATCTGTTCGGCTACTTCCTCACCGGCAATAAACTTGTTGACTCCGTCGGCGAAATCCCCGACGAATTCGCGGTTCCAGAGTCCTTCGGTCAGAATTACATGGGCAAAGGCGACTGCCAGGGCCCCGTCTTGTCCCGGCTTGATGGGCATCCAGAGGTCGGCCTTGGCCGCACTTCCGGAAAGCCGGGGGTCTATGACTACCACGGTGGCTCGGTCCAAGACATCTCCCCATTTGTGCAGGTAATACGAGACCTGCCTGTTGGCTGAAAGCGGATCGGCGCCCCAAAGAATGACATAGCGAGTGTTGTTAACATCATACTGCCTATAGGACCACTCTCCTTCTGTGTAGTAAGGCCCAAATTTTTCGGCCTCGGCGCAAATCGCACTGTGAGAGATATTGTTGGGCGAGCCGACGATTTTAGTCATGCGGTCGTAGAGGACGTCCCGCATGTAAGAATAACGACCTCGCATTAGCATATACTTGTGGGTCTCGTTGTTCTTTCTGAGATCCATTATTTTATCAGCGACTGTGCCCAGGGCCTCGTCCCAGGAAATAGGCACAAAACCGGGATCCTCGTTCCGCCCTTTCTTGGGGTTGGTTCTTTTCATGGGGGTCTTGACGCGGTCGGGGTCGTAAACTTGCTGGAGGGAAAGATGGGACTTTGAGCAGCAGTTACCCAGATTCACTTTCGAGTGGGGGTTTCCGCGCATTTTGACCGCCCTCCCATCTTCAACGTAGATCTGCAGTGCGCACCAGGAGGTACAGCCCTGGCAGGTGGTTGGTTTCCATTGTCCTTTTTCGGCTGGACGGCTACGCTTTCCTGCCTGGGCAAAAGCTCTCAAAGGCCTGGAAAAAACTGTGCTTACTGCAGCCACGGCAGCAACTGCTGCTGCACCTTTGAGGAATTCACTACGATTTAGTTCTGACTCGCGATTCTTCATCTTAGATTCCTTCCTACTGCGACGAACAAAAATGCTTGGCTGCCTATTCAAATTGCTCCAAGCCACTGGCCGCGCTATACGCTTCCTTTGGTGCTACGATAGTTCCCCGGGTTGAACTCTCTGATGTAATATACCTTGGGCTCGGTGCCGAGGTGTTCCTTCAGCCGCCAGGGACGATATTTATTGAGAAGGCGACTTACGGCACTGCCGGGATCGTTCAGGTCTCCAAAGATTCGCGCGTTGGCTGGGCAGGAGGTCACACAGAACGGCAGCTTACCCTGTTTGACCAAGTGATCGCAGAAGGTGCATTTTTCCACGATGCCTTTGTATCTCAGTCCCAGGCCCGGAGAGGAGTTTTCCTTGGCTGAATTGTAATAAGGCAGACTCTGGCCTTTGACCTTTTGGACAACCTCCCTGAGGATGTGCAACCCTTGATAAGGGGTTTATCGTTTTTCCAGAATCTGTGGGGTTCTTTTGAGTTGCGCCAGATTACACCCGGTGTATAAGGACACATAGCCATGCAAGTTTTGCATCCGATGCACTTGCCTGGCGTGTGCATGGTGATATTACCATCGCCTTTGTGCATAGCTCCGGTGGGACAGCCCCTAACGCAGGGTGCTTTGGCACAGTGGTTGCAAAGCGTCGGAATAAAGAATATTCTGACATTTGGGAATTTGCCTATTGTTTTGCTGATCCCGCTGGACCAGGCCGCGCCGGCGGTGACATTGTTTTCGCTCTTACAGCTAATTAGGCATCCGCCACAACCGGTGCATCTCTGCAGGTCGATAACCATGGCCAGCTTCTTACCCTTCAGAGAAGTTTTAGCTGGCTTCTCGGCTGCACTGGCTTTATCAGCCAGGGCCAAGCCTGCCACTCCAGCACCAGTAGCTCCCAGAAAGGCCCTTCGAGATATCTTGCCCGCAGATGTAGGTTTCTTTCTTTCGTCGCGTGTTTTATCCATAGAGGAAATCCTTCTTAATGAATTATCTGTCCGCCGACCACAACGACGAGCCGCATGACAAACACTCCGATCAAAACGAACACCGAGGCCAATGCTTGGGTTGCAAAACGTGCCTTACTCAACAGCAGGATAGCTATGGGTATGATTGCACCCAAACCAATCTCTACTCCGAGGAAAAGAAAGCCATACGCCCCGTTTGGCTGCGGCAGCGCTCTCTCCGCCTGCGTTGAACAAGACGATCAACTCGATGGCGATCAGCCCCAATTCCAACAGGACCAGTCCGGCCAACAATCGGCCTGCCTTCGCTCGTAGTTCGGCGGCTTTGCCTGACGAGAGCAGAATTGCCAAAGCGAACCCGGAAATCAAAGCGCCGTTCAGGAACAGCACGGGTAGCAAAGACGTGTGCCAAAGTGGTCTTCCCGGCGATTGGGTCAGCAGAACTCCCGTATATGTGGCTACCAGCAGGGCAAACGGTACTCCCACCCAGCCCAACTTTCTGCTGGAGGTGGTTCGTCCTTTGAGCAATTGCCAGGCATGGGCTAAGCTGACGAGGAAGAAGACATTAAGAAACCAGACTCCCCAGGATAGAGCTGACCGCGGATTGAACGAAGTGAAAAGCCTAAAGGCTCGAAATGGCTGCCCCAGATCAAGCAACAGGAACAACATCCCGATAGCCAGGACTATCGGTGCTGCTACTGCCGGGGACTTGGCCAATGGTTGCAGTTCCTTTTTCCAGTGATTGGCCAGCACCGAAAAAATAAACGCCCCCGCAGCCAATCCACCAAGGAAAAAATAACTAGCCACCTTCCAATCGTATGCTATCTCAGGGAGATTGACGTACTCGGGCATTGTTTAGCTCCTCTAATGCTATGACTCGTAAGTGTCACCGGCCGAAGCCGATCAACAGGTTACCTGTGGGGCTTCGTTACTCCCAGAGCCAGGGCCTCCATATTGATTGTGGGTCTTTGCTTGCCCACTCGCCGGTCCCTAGAAATCCACTTGGACACGCATCATGGCTATGTCTGCGGCCTCATCGGTGTCGCTTCCGTCCACCATGGAGCGTACGTAGTTCCACATCAGCCTGACGTTCGGATTGAGATACCAGTTCAGGCCGATGGTAACATTCT
>JAACET010000102.1 GCA_011682385.1 Actinomycetota bacterium
AATGTAACGGAGATGCAATAATGGTAGATAGACAATTGGACTGCACAACACTTAAATGTCCTATGCCGATTGTAAAGGTCAGCAAAGCCATAAAGGAAATGGCCGTAGGACAAACATTGTCCGTTGAGGCAACGGATGCAGCATTCAAAGCTGACCTGGAAGCCTGGACCCAGATAATGGGCTGTACGATAATGGAATTTACAGAGGGGCCGATACAGCAAGCAGTAATCAGAAAAGACGGCCGAGAGGGTGGTTTATGAGTGATCAGGCTATGACTAAACTGACAGAAGAAAGTAAGACCCTGCTCAACTATATTGACGAGGTGGTCAATGCCAGAGTGACAGAGAAATTCGGGCGCCTCGAATCACAAATCGATCAAGCGTTAAAGAGCTGTGGGCGACCGCTAAGCAATCGCGCTACCATTGTGGTGTTTAGCGGTGATATGGACAAGATGCTTGCTGCATTTGTCATATCGACGGGTGCTGCAGCAATGGGAATGGACGTTTCGATGTACTTCACTTTCTGGGGCCTGGCGGCATTGAAAAAGAAACGAGTTCTTAAGGGCAAGCCAATTACTGAGAAACTAATGGGCCTGATGTTGCCTGCGGGACCTGATAATCTGGCCAGCTCAAAAATGAATATGTTGGGTATAGGCCCAGCCTTTTTCAGATATTTAATGAAAAAAAAGAATATTGAAACACTCCCCGACCTGATCGCCCTGGCCAGTGAAATGCACGTGCGCCTGGTAGCCTGCCAGATGTCCATGGAGATGATGGGAATCACCAGAGGGGAGCTGATTGACGGGTTGGAATATGGCGGAGTAGCTACCTATCTGGCTGACGCCGCAGATTCAAGAATAACCCTCTTTATATAAGAGCTCATCTATGAATAGAGAAAAGAAAAACAAGTATGATTTGCACGTGGTCATAGCTTCGGGTCCGGAGGACCTCTCGAGAGCTGTACTGGGGTTTGCCTTTGCGGCCTCGGCAGCAGTCTCAGATATAAATGTGCTTACTATGCTAAGCGGAGACGGGGCCGTCTGGATTAGTGACGACGCACCACGCATTCGGGAACCACGATTTGCATTTTCTTCAATTGAGGAATATATAGACATTCTGGTCCAACATAACAGTGATATTTGTCTGTGCTCTGCCTGCGCAGAGCACAGTTGTGCGGCGGATAAAATAAACCCCAAAATATTGCCAAGGCTGTGCCATAGCGGTCTTAGTGAACTTACCATACGCACGGCCACAGACGGAGTGCAAACAGTTGTGTTTTAAAGGCGCCGGTCATAATTTACAAAGGGGCAGCCAACATGCCTGAAACATCCCTTAATTCGGGGCAGTGCCAAACTACCCAGACAGCTCTGGAGGCTGAAAACGCGCTCTTGCGGCAAGAGAACGAAAAACTTCGCCAACAGGCTGGAAGTGTAGCTGAGGCTAATGCCCATGCGGCCGAGCTGATGGTAGAACTCGAAGAACTCAATAATGACCTCAGGTCGGAAATAGAGAAACGTAAGCAGGCTGAAAAAGAATTAGAACAATATCGGGATCATCTTGAAAACTTAGTCGCCGAACGTACCGACGATCTCGAAAAGACCAATGCCTCCCTCCTGCAAGAGATTAAGGAACGTAAACGCACAGAAAAGATGCTGGAGAAAGCCAAAGAGCAGGCTGATGCAGCAAACCAGGCCAAGACTGAGTTTTTGGGAAATATGAGCCACGAAATGCGCACGCCGATGAACGGAATCATAGGCTTTAGTGACCTGCTTGCAGAAGAACAGCTAACAGACGAACAGAGAGAATACGTCAACACCATCAGAGACTGCAGCAAGAATCTGATGGTACTCATAGACGATATTCTAGATTTATCCAAGATTGAGGCCGGCAAGATCAATACCAGGGCTGTGGAATGTAGCCCCCATGAAATAATAGCTGGCGTTGATTCGTTGCTGCGCGGCGAGGCCGAGAACAAAGGACTGGAATTCAATGTTTCGCTCAGTCCGGACCTGCCGGCACAGATCCGAACCGATCCGAGACGGGTCCGCCAGTGTCTAATCAACCTGGTCAGTAACGCTATCAAATTCACTCAAAGCGGACACGTGCATATAAAGACAGCTTTGGAAAAACGGAAGGAAGAGTTATTCGTTCGTTTCGAAGTGGAAGATACGGGAATCGGTATTGCGTCAGATAAGCAACAACTGATATTCGAGTCCTTCTCTCAGGCCGACTATAGTTCCACGCGAAAATATGGAGGTGCCGGCTTGGGCCTAGCTATCACTAAACGCCTGACCGAAGCCCTTGGCGGAGAACTACTACTGCAAAGCGAACTGGGGAAAGGTTCGGTCTTTTCCTTGCTTGTTCCCATTCAAACTGACGAATCGCAAACTATGACAGAAGAGGATGACCTGTCTGACCAACAACTCGGCCCTCGGGGGATAGATAATCCACAATTCAACGGACAAGTTCTTTTGGCTGAAGATAATTCCTCAAACCGCAAGTTTGTTGAAATGCGTCTGCAAAAGATGGGCTTGCGAGTTACCACAGTTGAAGACGGACAACAAGCTGTGGATAAGGCAACGGCCGAAGCCTTTGATCTGATACTGATGGATATCCAAATGCCTAATATGAACGGCTATGAAGCCACCAGGACACTGAGACAAAGGGGAATAACGACGCCCATTGTCGCCCTCACCGCTTACGCTATGGAGAAAGATGTTCAGGATTGCTTGGAAGCCGGGTGTGATAATTATCTCTCCAAGCCATTTAGCGCTGAAAGACTGTGCCGTATTATGGGTAAATACCTCAGGGCTGCCTCTAGGCACACCTCCCCAGTAGCCCTGGGATAACCACCCACGAACAGTCAATAAGACAGACTCCCCACCTGGATGTGTACCGGTGTAACAATTTCATAGTGCTACTAAAAAACCGCTTGCGTGTACCAGAGTACTCGGTAAAACGAAACTCGGACAACCAGGCCGGGCCACAATCTGGCAGCTGATCCCCGTTGGGTTGAGTCCTAAGGAAACACAGGCCGTTCGGGGCCGAACGGCACCTTCGGCACGTGGTCGAGCAATACGTTGAGCATCACAATTTTGAAGGGCCTCACAAGGGATTGGGCCACCACCGATCGGTAGAACCTGCCGAGGCTCCTTGCCGGGACGAACCGGTGGTGTGCCGGGAACAGCTCGGCGGGCTGCTCAGGAGCTACCATCAAGTGGCAGCGTAGATGATGCCTCTGCCGCCCAAGGCATATCGTCGAAAGACCGACAAGATCGACACGGGACGCATTCTGCGGGAATTTCTCAACGGCTCGCTGCCTGTGGCCTTCCAGCCGTCAGGTGAATTGCGTCAGATCCGCCGGCTGGTCGCGACACGAGAGTCTTTGATATCCCGCAGGACGGCTTTGCCTAACTGGATCAACCGCTATCTGGCCCATGAGACCTGGAAGTCTCGCAAAGGTCTCTGGTCGGCCCGAGGGATGCGTAACTTAAAGAGATTCTCTGCGTCGGCAGGAGCTACGCTTTCATATCTCCATAGAAGATCCGTAGGATTCGAGCTCAGAATCTCGCCCAGCAGCAATCATGGCTAACTACCTTGATATAAAGTCCTTAGGCATTGCCATGGTGTATAAACGTAAATTTTTTTGAAAAATCCAAGGAAATTATCTTGAACTAAGTAACTTTGTGAGCATATAGTAATATAGATACTTAATCTTGAGGTGAGGCATGAAGACCCACGAAAAGAAACTCTACCAATTCAAAGCGGCGGTAATTGCCGCGGCAGGTCACCCGATCCGCCTGGCAATTATCGATTTTCTTAAAGACGGCGAGCAGTGCGTCTGCGACATCGCCAAACATGTCGAGGCCCAGCGCTCCAACGTCTCGCGGCATCTTGGGGTACTGCTAAAGGCTGGGATCGTCGAGTACCGCAAGGAGGGCCTCAAGGTGATGTATTGCCTCAAGACGCCCTGCGTGCTCGACCTGGCCAACTGCGTTGTAAACGTACTTCGCAAGCAGGCCCGCGAGACAAGTACGCTCCTAAAACGTCTGTAGGCCTGTTATTTTTTGCAGGCGTTGTGTGAGTGTTTCGTAACACACTCATTTTGACCATGGGAGAATCTAAGAGATGACCGACTGGAAGGCTGAGTGGAAAAAGCTGGCGATAATCGTTGCCGTGTTCTTGGTTTGTTTCTATCTGCCCATGGGCAGCGGCCGTTTTCGCAACGCCATTTTGGAATCTTTTTACCTGGTTAAGTGGTACGCTCAAGAACACGTCTTGTTGTGCCTGGTGCCGGCGTTCTTCATCGCTGGGGCCATCGCGGTTTTTGTCAGTCAGGCTTCGGTAATGAAGTATCTCGGGGCTAAGGCCAACAAAGTTCTGGCCTATGGCGTGGCCAGTGTTTCAGGAACAATTCTGGCGGTCTGCTCCTGCACGGTTCTTCCGCTGTTCGCTGGCATTTACAGGATGGGTGCGGGATTGGGGCCAGCCACCGCTTTCCTTTACTCCGGGCCGGCGATCAATGTGTTGGCAATTATCCTGACTGCTCGTATTCTGGGTCTGGAGTTGGGCATTGCCCGAGCGGTCGGTGCAATCCTCTTCAGCGTCGTGATCGGCCTTGCCATGCACTTTATCTTCCGCAAAGAGGAACTGCAAAAGGCTGATGGCCAAATGGCGAGCCCGGAAGCGGAGGTCTCCCGACCATTATGGCAGAACGTATTGTACTTTGCTGCTATGGTGGGGATACTGGTCTTTGCCAACTGGGGCAAACCGACCGAGACAGTCGGTGCGTGGTACGCGATCTACTCTGCCAAGTGGGTGGTCACCAGCGTTTTTGCCGCAGCGCTAGGATTGATATTGGTAATGTGGTTTGGCCTGAAGTGGTGGAAGGTTATGTTGGCGGCGGCACCGGCGGTGGTGTTGGGGCTGCTCTTTCCTCACGCACCGATGATTGCCTTTGCTGGAGCCGTGGTCGGATTGTCCACTCTGATCAGCACCAATAAGGGCGAACCCGGTGAATGGTTTTCCTCATCCTGGGGATTTGCCAAGCAGATTCTGCCGCTGCTCTTTTTCGGCGTAGTAGTCGCGGGCTTTCTGCTGGGTCGGCCGGAGCAGGAGGGAGTGATTCCGTCTGCGTGGGTGAATTGGGCCGTCGGGGGTAATTCCATCTGGTCTAATCTGTTCGCCTCGGTGGCTGGAGCCTTTATGTACTTCGCCACCCTGACTGAAGTGCCCATTCTCCAGGGCCTGCTGGGTGCCGGCATGGGCAAAGGGCCTGCTTTAGCTCTGCTGTTGGCGGGCCCAGCATTATCGTTACCAAACATGCTCGTAATCCGCAGTGTTATGGGTACGAAGAAAACGGTGGTCTACGTATTACTTGTAGTTATTATAGCTACAATTAGTGGAATGATCTTTGGCGAGATCTGGGGCTAAAAAATGAACCAAGGATTGAAAATCGTACTTACCTGTTCACTGCTGGTCGCGATGACCGGCTGTGTTTTGCTGGACCCAACGGACCCCTACGGCCGAGCCGGGGCATACACTGCTGCCGGTCGGGCAAAGACGGTCAGCCGCTTGGCAAAGGAGCCGGTCAGGGGTCCTGTAACCCTCCAGGAAGCCATAGGAATCGCTTTGGCAAATAACCCGGAAATCGCGGCTGTAAGGCATGATGTCGAAGCCGCACAGGCTCAGCGAGACATCGCTTTCGGGGAAATCCTGCCCGAAGTTTCCATCGAGGGCGGCTACAATCATTATCTGGATGATCAGCGCCTCGTACCGCCTCGGCAAGACGCCGAAGCCGGAGTATTCGCGGATGACCTATTTTCGACCGATCTGGTGGTGGCCATGCCCTTGTTCACAGGGGGACGACTCAGAAGCGAAATCAAGGCAGCGGAACTATTGCAGAAATCTGCCGAGCATCGCTTGGCCCGCAGTCGGGAGGAGTTAGTCTTTAACGTTTCCAGCGTTTTTTACGGCATTTTGGCTCAGCGGCGTGTAATCGAATCGCTGGAGTTCTCGCGAAAGGCCCTGGAGGAACACCTCAAACGGGTCAAGGATCTTATTGAGGCCCAAAAAGCGGCCAAGGTGGACCGGCTGCGAACGGAGGTCCGAATCGCCAACCTGGAGCAAGAACTTGCCCGCCAGAATAATGTGCTTGAAATCCAGGCCCGTGTTTTAGCCAATCTGTTGGGCGAGAAAAACACGGAAGGACCAGTCCAAGCCCAGGGAGAATTAAACCAAGAGGTGGTTCAGTCTGCTGATTTGGAGGCGAACGTATCGCGGGCGTTGGCCCAGCGGCCTGACTACCTGGCCGCCCGTGCATCCTTGGAGGCCCAGGCCAAGCAGGTGGATGCGGCCCGGGCAGCCCGTTGGCCGACCGTTTCACTCCAGGGTTCCTACGGCGGTCGCTGGGCGGCGGGACCAAGCGAGAGGCCTGCTGGAACGGATTCGTTTGAGGATGTAGGACAGGCGGGCCTGGTCATGGAGGTTCCCATCTTTCAGGGAGGCCGGATCGAAGCGGGAATACGCCGGGAGAAGGCAAAACTCTTTTCCGCACGGGAACAATTGCGAAAACTGGAGCTTCAGATTCATCTGGACGTGGAGACGGCCACGTTGAATGTAGGCTCATCTCTGGAGAGGGTCCGAGCCACTGAAAAGGCCATCGAACAGGCCCAGGAAAGCTTGCGGATCGAGCGGGAGAAGTACGATCTTGGCAGAGGCTCGATCACAGATGTGCTCGATGCTCAGTCGGCTCTGTTGGATTCCCAGACGAACTACTACCGGGCCCTGGCCGACTACAACACGGCCCTTGCTCAACTGCGCCTGGCTATTGGAGGATTGGCAGAATGAAACAATGGGTTGCAAGAATTCTTCGGCTGTTAATTGTGGTTGCCGTCGTCGCGGTCTTAGTATTGGGCGCCCGGGCCTTGATAGTTCGCAAGAAAGCCCAACTGGCCAAGGCCCCCAGGTACGATGTCGGACCTATGCCGGTCTATGTTGTTGCCGCAAAGCAGGGAACACTTCTGGAGAAGCGAGACTATCTGGCCGTGGTCGAACCGATTCGTATTGCCAACATCTCAGCACGACTTACGGCTACTGTAGAAGAGGTCCTCTGCGACGAGGGCGACGTGGTTCACTCCGGCGAGGTACTGATTAGACTGGACGGCCGGGAGATAGGTGACGATATCGCCTCCGTTCAGGCCCAGATCGAACAAGCCCGGGCTGACCTGGCCTCCAACGAGTCCACGGTCGCCTCGCTGGTCAAATCGGTGGCCTACTGGGATCGCGAAGCCAAGCGGGACGCATCGCTGGCCGAAAAAGGCGACATTGCCGGGGCTCAGGCCGAAGCCACTGCCGATAAAGCCAACACCTTTCAAGGTAATCTCGATGCGGCCAAGAGCAAATCCACGGCCATCAAACATCTGATCGAGTCGCTGAATCAAAAGAAAGCTCAACTTCAAACAAGACTGGGCTATTGCACGATTTGCAGCCCTTATGACGGACTGCTCACCAGCCGGTTGGTTGATCCCGGAGACCTGGCCTCACCGGGAAAAACGCTTATTGTCGCCGAGGATCGTTCCCAACTGAAATTGGCCTTTGATGTGCCGCAGCAAGACCTGCCCCGGGTACGGGAAG
>JAACET010000103.1 GCA_011682385.1 Actinomycetota bacterium
CCCCCGGCCTATGCCGCTTCGCCAAGGCTACGCCGCACAAGCGTGTCGGGGGTCTCTTCTCCGTCATTCCGCACTTGATGCGGAATCCAGTCTTTCTTTGTGTTTCTTATAATCAGCGTAATCTGTAGCTAATTCTCTTATCCGTTTCTTTCTCTGCTTTCTTGCTCTTTTGGTCTCTTCAACTTCGTGACCTTCGTGTCCTTCGTGGTGAGTTCTTCGCTTTCTTCAGCGAAATCAGCGTCAAAAGTTCTTATCCGTTTCTTTTTCTGCTTTCTTGCTCTTTTGGTCTCTTCAACTTCGTGACCTTCGTGCCCTTCGTGGTGAGTTCTTCGCTTTCTTCAGCGAAATCAGCGTCAAAAGTTCTTATCCGTTTCTTTCTCTGCTTTCTTGCTCTCTTGCTCTTTTGGTCTCTTCAACTTCGTGACCTTCGTGCCCTTCGTGCCCTTCGTGGTGAGTTCTTCGCTTTCTTCAGCGAAATCAGCGTCAAAAGTTCTTATCCGTTTCTTTCTCTGCTTTCTTGCTCTCTCTCTCTTCAACTTCGTGACCTTCGTGCCCTTCGTGGTGAGTTCTTCGCTTTCTTCAGCGAAATCAGCGTCAAAAAATCTTTCTTTCCGATTCTTTTTCTGCTTTGTGCCTCTGTGCCTTTGCTCCTTTGTGCCTTTCTTCCCCCTTGACACTTGCCCCTAACGCCGGACAATGCCTTTTATTATGAAAATTGTTTTTCTTGGTTCTGATGCTATTGCGACTGACTGCCTGGCCCGTTTGGCCGACAGTCCGCACGAGTTGGTTGCCGTAGTGACCCAGCCTGATCGGCCAGCCGGCCGGGGGCGTAAACCCAGACCCACAGCCATCAGGCAATTGGCCCAGCAGTTGGATCTGAAGACTTTGGCCTTAGCCGATGTCAATGCCCCTCCCGCCCTGGAGCAGATTGCAAACTCGAAGCCTGATTTGTTGGTGACCTTTGCTTTTAATCAGAAGTTCGGTTCCGTTCTTTTGCGGACCGCCCCCGCCGGTGCGATTAATGTGCACCCTTCGTTGTTGCCCGCCTACCGCGGCGCCGCCCCGGTGGCCAGGGCACTGCTCAATGGCGACCGCCGGACCGGCCTGAGTATTATCCGCATGACCGAGAACCTGGACGCCGGCGATATCCTTGCTCAGCAGTCCTACGACATTGATCCAGAGCACACCACTGGTTCTTTGGAGAAGTTCCTGGGCCAACAGTCCGCCCCGCTTGTGCTGAAGGTTGTGGAACAAATTGCTGCCGGCACGGTAGAGCCTCGTCCGCAGGATCACACTCAGGCCACGATCGCTCCGAAGATAAAGAAGGCCGAGGCCCGCTTGGATTTTTTTCTGTCCGCCCACGAGCTGCTCAATTACATTCGAGCCTTTACGCCTTGGCCCGGCGCCTTTGCTTTCTTTCACAGCCAGGCCAGCCATAAGTCTGAGCGTGTGGTTATTACTTGGGCCGTCGCTGACTACGGCTCGGCTGATTCCACTGTTGAGCCCGGAATGGTCCTGCCGGATTTATCGATACAGTGCGGCCAAGGTGTTTTGAAGATCGCCAAGATCAAGCCTGCCGGCGGCAGGGAAATGCCCTGGCAGGATTTCGTCAATGGCCGACGTTTACAGCCGGGCGACAGGATCACAGACCATGAGTGCTGATGTTAGCTCGGCTAGGCAGTTGGCCCTTGATTTGCTGAACCAGTGGTCGCGCTGGGGCGGGTTCGCCGACGTTCGGCTCAGTCAAGCCCTTGACGAGAGTCAGCTCGAGGCCCGCGACAAATCCCTTACTGCCGAGTTGTTCCTGGGGGTAATCCGTCGCCTTGGTACTCTTGATTGTGTTTTACAGACCTTTTGCTCCAGGCCATTGTCCCGTTTGCACCCCACCGTATTGAACATCCTGCGCACGGCTGCGTATCAGATAATCCTTTTGGAACGTGTCCCCACGTATGCCGCCGTGGACTCAGCCGTCGAGCAGGCCAAGGCGCTCAATAGTACCGGCGTGCACAAGCTGGTCAACGCCGTCTTACGGAGCCTGGATCGTTCCTTAGCCAAAGATACTCTCGAGGCTAACGGGGACATTGTCACCAGAGCCCTGCCTTTGGACCTGGATAGGTGGCGTTATTTTGACCGAGACCTATTCACCGATTTTGCTGACGATCCCGGCCGATACCTTTCGCAGGTTTATTCATGTCCCGACTGGCTCACACGGCGGTGGTGGAGTCGGTTTGATCTTGCCGGCGCATCTGCTGTTTGTTTAGCTTCTTTGCTGCGAGGCCCGTTTACTTTACGACCTAATTTACTTCGTACCTCTTCCAAGGAGCTTGGCGATGCTCTTACCAACAGCGGGATTTCTGCTGGTCCACTGGCCCATGCCCCCGGTCTCTGGGCCGACCAGATCCATCCAGCTCGGAACGAACTTTTTTTAGCCGGGCATTTCCAACCTCAGGGGCCCACGGCTATGCAGGTTGGTCCGTTTACTCAGGTCCGTTCCGGCCAGAGCGTGCTCGATTACTGCGGGGGCCTGGGTACCAAGAGCACCCATTTGGCCGAGCTGATGAACGACGACGGTTTGGTTGTTGCCACGGACATTGACCCCGACAAGCTCAGCCACGCTGCGAGCAACGCCCGACGGCTCGGGATTACTTGCCTTCAGTTTGTACCTCTTGACGAGTTAGCTGACCGTTTTAGCCCCGGTTCGTTTGATATCGTTTTGGTTGATGCTCCTTGCAGTAATACTGGCGTTTTGGCCAGCCGTCCGGATGCCCGATGGCGGATCAAGCCGTTCCATTTGGATGAGCTAGCGGAGAAGCAGAAGACCATTTTGCACAGAGCTTCTGCTTTTGTTACGTCGGGTGGTTCTTTGATCTACAGTACGTGCTCGATTGAGCCGGTGGAGAACGACGAGATCACTACACAGTTTAGTGCTATTGATGAGACTTTGGTTTTCGACACGGACAAGGAGTATTTACCACATATTTCCGACGACCCCGCAGACTCCCGTGACGGCGGATATATGGCCCGATGGCACAAAAAGTAGGGGATGCATTGGAGTTTTGTGGGTTATGTCATATGTAAAATATTTGAAATATTTAGCCCCGGTTTCACCGGGGGTTTCTTTTGGGTTTCTAATGCCCCCGGCCTGCGTGCCGGGGGGTTATCCTTGTGGTTTCCACAAAATCTTAAGCACCTAAAGTAGATATAGCCATTGTTTTTGGCGTTTATCTATGGTAGAATTCTTGTAGAAGCATATCTTTAGCTCGCGATTGGAGTTATTTTACATCCGCGTTAGGGAGGCCCTTCAGATGGCCGAGCGACAGTTGATATCCAGACAGCTGTTTATCGTGGGACGGTTCATTCTTTTGATTGTTGTTGCGCTGTTGTTGGGTTCTGCCATTGGTTTGTCCGTAGTCTTTTTCCGTGACGGGGACAACTTGTATGCCATTGGCTCTTTGGTTGTTGGTTTATTCTCGGCCACAGCTCTTTTGTCTTTGGCCGCTTTGATTTCTTTGCTTTATCGCGTTTTGGAGCATCAGGACGGCCAGGTGGGTACCTGGTCTATTTTACAGGAGGACCTTCGTCGCCAGGAAGCTCTTTTGCAGCAGATATCTGAGAACGTTTTGATTTCTGATGCTGCCAAGGGTGTTGTTTATCGCAATCGTGATCGCGAGTTGATGAACAATGCCATTCAGGAGGACATTGCCAATAAGGACTGGGAGGCTGCCTACCAGTTGCTTGAGCAGATGCAGTCCCGTTTCGGTTATTCCCAGGAGGCTGCTGATTTCCGTCGCCTGGTGGATTCCGAGCGGGCCAAGGCCATCCAGGCTGTAATTGAGCAGACACGTCAGCAGGTGGACAATCTTTGCGCCACCTTTAATTGGTCTGAAGCTCAGACTTTGCTGGATGGCTTAGCCAAGCAGTTTCCTCATCAGCCCGAAGTGCTTCGCATGGCCGAGCAGACCGTCGGTCAGCGGCAGGCTGAGCACAAGAAGCGTTTGTTAGCCAGTTGGGAAGAAGCCGTTCAGAACGGCGAGGTCGATCGGGGCATAGAATTGCTTCGCCAGCTTGATCAGTATTTGACATCCTCTGAAGCCGCTGCCTTGGCCGAGTCCGCTCGGGGGGTTTTCAAGGCCAAGCTTCAGAATTTGGGGGTTAAGTTTAGCATTGCTGTTACGGAGAAGAACTGGTCTGGGGCTCTGGAGGTTGGTCGGCAGATAGTCTCGGAGTTTCCCAATTCGCGTATGGCCGAGGAGGTCAAGGGCAAGCTTGATATTCTTACCCAGCGGGCTCAGCAGCAGGCTGGTGTTTGATTTGGATTGTGCCGCTAGGAGAGCCCGTTGAGCAGTGATTGATCTACACACTCATACTGCCGCCTCTGATGGCACTTACTCCCCTGCTGAGCTCATGCACCTGGCCGCGGAGTCCGGCCTTGAGGCCATAGCTGTCACCGACCACGACACGATCTCCGGCCTGGCCGAGGCCGAACAAGCCGCTGCTTCTATTGATGTAGAGTTGGTCCCCGGCGTGGAATTTTCCTGCAAAGTAGAGGTTGGCACACTTCACCTGCTGGGCTATTTCATTGATTGTGCTGATCCGGGCCTGCGGGAACTGCTCGACGGGATGGTAGCCTCACGTGCCCAGCGCAATCCACGGATTATTTCCAAGCTTAACGAGTTGGGTTATGAGATCACTTTGGATGATGCTCGCGTCCACGCCAGCAGTCAGTTGATCAGTCGTTTGCATATTGCCCTCGCTATGGTGCAGAAGAAGTACGTCCGGAGTATAGAGGAGGCCTTTGGCCGTTTTTTGGGCGACGACGGCTCAGCCCACGCCGACCGAGGTGAGCCGATGCCGCAACAGGCCATTGACATTATTCACGGCGCTGGTGGTCTAGCTGTAGCGGCACATCCCGTGCATTTTCGAGCTTCTAACGAAGGCCAGCTCACCGCTCGTCTGAGGGAATTAGCTGATTTTGGTTTGGACGGCGTGGAGGTTTGGTATCCGGAGCATTCTGTCGATTTGACCGATCAGTTATGGCGATTCTGCCGGAAGGCCGACTTAGCTGCCGTCGGCGGCAGTGACTTTCACGGCTCTGCCAAGCCGCACATTAAGCTTGGCGTTGGCCGGGGGGGCTTGAACATTCCCCTCGAAATCCTGCATCGCCTCAAGAGCCGGCTTGACCGCTGTTAGTTTCTGGCCAGGTGCCGCTGAAGACTTCCACTGCCGGCCCGGTCATATAGACGCAGTTGCCTGATTCGTTCCATTCGATTTGCAGATCGCCGCCCGGCAAATGTGCCGTTATTTTTCGGTCGGTCTGTTCGGTCAGCACACCTGCCACGCCTACTGCTGATGCTCCCGTCCCGCAGGCCAGGGTGATCCCTGCTCCGCGTTCCCAGGTCCGCATGATTACTTCATTTCTGCCGACCACCTGCACCCAGTGCACGTTGGTCCGTTGCGGAAACAGCCGATGATTCTCAATGACCGGCCCGAGTTTTTCGATAGCCACGTTAGCTACGTCATCAACGAAGAGAATCGCATGGGGATTGCCCATACTCAGGCAGGTTAGAGTCATAGGCAGCCCTGCCACTTCGATCTGATAGTTGATTGCTCGCGTATCATCGATAGCCATGGGGATCTTGGCGGCCTCCAGGATTGGCTCGCCCATATTGACTCGTCCAGCCGCAACTTTGCCGTGTTCGATGGTCAGTTCGATGGTCAATATTCCGTTGCCTGTTTCGATTTTCAGCGGATTTTTTTTTGCGATCCCGTGCTCATAGACGTACTTAGCTACGCAGCGGATGCCGTTGCCGCACATCTCGGCCTCGGATCCGTCGGCGTTGAAGATTTGCATCCGGGCCTCTGCCTGTTCAGACGGACAGATCAGGATCAGCCCGTCGGACCCGATGCCGAAGTGCCGATCCGCCACCGCCAGCGCCAGCTTTTCCGGCTGCTCTACGCTCTCTTCGAAGCAGTTGACATACACGTAATCGTTACCGATCCCCTGCATCTTCGTGAATTGCATTCTGTATTTCCACCTTCTTACTTTTTACTTCCGCCTAGCGACTTTCTTTCGTCCCAGGCCGGCTTCCCTGCGAAGTAGTGCCGCCTTATCGGTTTTTTCCCAGGTGAAGTCTTTTAACTCGCGTCCAAAGTGTCCGTGTCGAGCCGTTTGCAGATAGATTGGCCGCAGCAGTTTCAAATAGTTTATCATCTCGCGTGGTTTCAGTGGAAAATGCTTACGCACTAGTTTTGCGATGCGTTCTTCTGATATTTTGGCTGTGCCTTCGGTATTGACCAGCACGCTGATTGGGTCTGCCACGCCGATGGCGTAGGAGATTTGCACTTCGCAGCAGTCGGCCAAGTCGGCGGCCACGATATTCTTAGCCACGTATCTAGCCATGTAGCTGGCCGAGCGGTCTACTTTGGAGGGGTCTTTTCCGCTGAAGGCCCCGCCGCCGTGACAGCCGCGTCCACCGTAGGTATCCACGATGATTTTTCGGCCCGTGAGCCCGCAATCTCCGTGTGGCCCACCGACGACGAACCTGCCCGTGGGGTTGATATGAAAGATCGTCTTTTTATCCAGCAGCTTCGCCGGTATGGTTGGCTTGATTACTTTGTCGATTATTCCTTGCCGCAGTTTTTTGTAAGACACCTCCGCTCCGTGTTGCGTACTGATTACTACCGTGTGCACCCGGGCGGGTTTTTCGTTTTCGTATTCTACGGTTACTTGGCTCTTACCGTCCGGACGCAGCCATTTCAGTTTGCCGCTTTGCCGCACCTTAGCCAGTTTTTCTACCAGCCGGTGGGCCAGATATATCGGCAGCGGCATTAGGGTTCGTGTTTCTTTGCAGGCGAACCCGAACATGATCCCTTGGTCGCCTGCTCCTTGTTCTTTGTGCAGACCTTTCCCTGCCGTCACGCCTTGGGATATATCCGGCGACTGCCTGTCCAGGTTGGTCATTACCGCGCAATTCTGGTAGTCAAATCCCATAGCCGGGTCTGTGTACCCGATATCTTTGATTGTCTGCCGGACAATGTCGGGTATGGACACCTTAGCCTTGGAGGTGATTTCGCCGGCTACCAGTACCATGGAGTTCTTGACCATGGTTTCGCAGGCCACTCGGCTGTGTTTATCTTGTGTCAGCATCGCATCCAGTACCGCATCGGATATCTGGTCTGCGATTTTGTCTGGGTGCCCCATAGTCACCGATTCGGAGGTGAACAGATGGCGGTTACGGTTATTACGTTTTTTCAAGACCACGAGATTCTCCTTGTATTTACCCAGGTTCCTTTGGTTAGCGACAGCCGACAAGTATATAGCCGGTTCCCTTCTGTGGCAAACCCAAATCCTGCCCTGTTGTTTAACGGATGTACGGAAGCTCGCCCCCGTTTGCTTTTCAAATGCCCCCGGCCTACGTGCCGGGGGGTCTTCTTTTTGTCATTCCGCACTTGATGCGGAATCCAGATATTTTCTGTTTATCCTTCGTGATCTTCGTGGTGAGTTTTTGCTGTTTCTTTTCTGCTTCTGTACCCTCCTGCTCTCATCTGTTACAATACCGTCACTACGTTGGCACATTTCCCCTGGAGGTGATTTTATGACAAATTTACTTACAAAGCATCGTGACGGCTGGACCTTGCTTATCCTGCTGATTGTCGTGGCTATCATCGCCCTGCTGATGGTTTTGTATTTACCATCGGTTTTGCAGAGTTATAGCCCGCCGACCATTACCGACGAGGAGGGTAATACCAAGCCGGTTTTGGAGCACGTTAAGGAGCAGCTCGCCCCGATCGACACCAGAAATCAGCAGCTTGAAGAAGCTCTGCCTGAGAAGAGTCCGCCTGAAGACAATCAGCCCTGAGTTTGCGGGGTTGTCATTGCGAGCACCTTACCGGATTCTCTGGAGGCATGCAAAAGAAACGTGTTTCTGTATAATGGAGTTTTGTGTGAAGCTCTTGCAGTCATGGCCGATGGTCCAATGGTGTTGCGTACCCGTTTGCGAGCAATCTTGCAAAACGTGCTCGTAAAATGGGTT
>JAACET010000104.1 GCA_011682385.1 Actinomycetota bacterium
TTTGATCTTTGATATAAATCCAAAACCTGGATTCCGCATCAAGTGCGGAATGACGGAGAAAAGACCCCCGGCACGTAGGCCGGGGGCATTGGCATAAACATACCTTCGTGAACTTCGTGTCCTTCGTGGTGAAAAAAACAATCACTCGGCAGGAATATCGGTCTGCCGGCGGAAGTCCTTGGCTCGGTCGATCAGGGCGTCAGGGTCAACGGGCGCTCGCGGTGATAAAGTAAAGTGCCAATCGTGATGGTCGCGCAAGGTAAAAGGTAAAAGAACCTCGCTGATAAAATCCAAGACCGGCCATTGGTAGATAGGCGCAGAAACGAGCCGATGCGTCTCGAGCGTTTCGTACTCGGGAGATTCAACCAAAACGCGATAGTCGCCATACCAGGTAAAATCAAAAGTTACCGGAGTGCGGCCTTTCTGGACCTCGTTGACCGTAACCAAGGCGCCAGGCGGCTCGCTGCGGACTGTAATGGTCCGCTCGACACAACCAGCAAAAAGCAATAGTAGA
The DNA here is from genome assembly GCA_011682385.1 of Actinomycetota bacterium. Classification (GTDB taxonomy): domain Bacteria; phylum Planctomycetota; class Phycisphaerae; order JAACET01; family JAACET01; genus JAACET01. Next base: position 515 of record JAACET010000104.1, read on the forward strand.
ACAGCCAGGATAAAACCCTGGATTCCCGTTTTCACGGGAATGACAAATGGCAAATATGGCTTGAGATTCATGGTAAGCTAATGACCTCCATTGAAAGGTCGTCCGTGTCGAGCAAAGCAACTGTAGATTGGCCGGTAACCAGGCCACAACATTCGCCGGGATTGACCACCAGGGCCCGGCCGTTCTGCGACCGGCTGGGACTGTGCGTGTGCCCGACAACAGCTACGTCGGCTGTAGACAGTAAGGCGTCAGGTATCTGAGAAATATCGTGAGCTAACACAAAACTCCGGCCGGCCAACTCAAAAGTAACCGGAGGCGCGGCAATAGATTTCTTCAGAATATTAGACAGGCCGGTACGCTCGCCGTCACAGTTGCCAAAGGTGGCCCGGATGGGGCCGTCGAAAGTGATCAGTCCTCTGGCAGTAAAGGGGGCAACCATGTCGCCGGCATGGATCAGGACCTCGGCCCGGCGGGCGGCAAAGACCTCCAGGGCGGCTGAGAGCCGATCCGTGTGGTCGTGTGTGTCGGATATCAGGGCGATCTTCATTGATTATCAGCTATCAGTTACTTATCATTTATCAGCGTTCATTATAGGGCCAGTGCGGCAAGGGTGCAAGTAGACTGCAAAAGCAGGGTGTATTAAGGTTTTGTGGAAATCATAAAGATAACCCCCGGCACGTAGGCCGGGGGCATTCGAATGTCCGTCCCAGGATACACCCTACAGGCCTTACAACTGAAGAAACCCCCGGTAAAACCGGGGGCTAAATATAACATGATCCACAGAACCTTAATGCACCCGCCGGTGAGGCGACAGTTGACCGAGCAGGTGGTGAGTGATATAAAAGGGTGAGAAAGAGCCCCAGGGAGAAAGCAAAGATGATAATCGATTGCCATCGGCACGTCTGGCGAAATGAAAAACATCTACAAGACGGCTCACTGGGTGGGGCGGCCCCACAGCCGGTCTGGCTGAAAAAGGGCTGGCCGAGCCTGACCGATCAAAATGATGCACCCATCCGAGGGATGGTCGATTGCTCAATCGTTCTGGGATTCAAAAGCAGGCTGCTGGGTGCGGAAATCTCCAACGATTTCGTGGCCCAATACGTCAATGAACACCCCGACTGCACAGTAGGTTTTGCCGGCGTCGATCCGACAGATCGAAAAACACCGGCGGAAGTGGTTGAACTAATCAAACAACGCGGGTTCTGCGGAGTAGTAATTTCGCCGGGAGCGCAGGGATTTCATCCCTGCGATACGCGGGCTATGAATATGTACGAACGATTGGTCGAACTCGATGTGCCGATGATAGTGCATTACCCGCTGCGCTGGCTGAACACAGCCCATCTGGAACAGGCCCGGCCGGTACTGCTGGATGAAGTGGCCCGAACCTTCAGCAAACTGAAAATAATAATCAGCAGCCTAGGCTGGCCCTGGGTGGATGAGACACTACTGCTGCTGGGCAAACACAAAAACGTCTATGCCGACCTGAGCATAGTGGTCGATCAGCCGATGCGTGTCTATCAGGTGATCAGCAACGCCTACCAATACCAGATTATGGATAAACTGCTCTTCGGCAGCGGCTGGCCGTATCGTACCGTCCGAGCGGCTGTGGGGGCGCTGTATAACATCAATGAAATTCCCCGCCGGACCGGTCTGCCGGCTATACCACGCGAAGTGCTGCGGGAAATAGTCGAACGCGACAGCCTAACCCTGCTGGGAATAAAACATCCACCGAAAATGACCGGCCGAAAAGCTAAACAAGAAACTGAAGATACCGTGGCAGCAGAGACTCCCGGTAAAACCGGGGTCTAAATATAACCCCTGGGACGTAGCCCAGGGGCATTCAAAAGCATCCCGCTCACATCGGATAATTTATGCCCAAAAGAATTGATAATCGACAGTACCAGCATCCGCTGGTTCAACGCAACGCCTCGGCGGAGATGATCTACCTGTTCTCGCCGGCAAAAAAATTCGGGACCTGGCGCAGGCTATGGCTGGCCCTGGCTGAGAGTCAACGCGAGTTGGGGCTAAAGATCACGGCTAAACAAATCCGAGCGATGCAGCAGCATCTGGATGATATCGACTACAGCTATGCGGCCAAGATGGAAAAGAAGCTGCGGCACGATGTGATGGCCCACGTTCACACGTTCGCCAAGGCGGCACCCGAAGCAGGGCCGATAATCCATTTGGGGGCGACCAGCGCGTTCGTGGGTGATAACACGGATCTGATCATTATTCGCGAGGGACTGGAACTGATCCGGGCCAGGCTGGTAAACGTGATCGATGCCCTGGGGAAATTCGCCCGGCGGTACAAGTCGCTACCTACGCTGGGACGGACGCACCTTCAGCCGGCTCAGTTGACCACAGTAGGTAAACGGGCCACACTGTGGGCCCAGGACCTGGTGCTGGACCTGGGGGAAATCCAAACGCGTTTGGATAAATTGGCCTTTAGAGGAACCAAAGGGACGACCGGGACGCAGGCGAGCTTCCTGGCCCTGTTCGATGGGGATCATAAAAAGGTGGCTCGGCTGGAAAAACTGGTAGCAAAGAAAATGGGGTTTAGGCGATGCTATCCGGTCACGGGGCAAACCTATCCACGCAAGGTAGATGCCCAAGTGGTATATGCCCTGGCGGGGATTGCTACGAGCGTGCAAAAGTTCTGTAACGATATTCGCATATTGGCGAGCATAAAGGAAATCGAAGAGCCATTCGAAAAATCCCAGGTGGGCAGCTCGGCTATGGCTTATAAACGCAATCCCATGCGCTGCGAGCGAGCGACGGGATTGGCCCGGTTCGTGCTGAGTATGGCCAACTCGCCGGCAGCGACGGCAGCGGAACAGATGTTCGAACGCACACTGGACGACTCGGCTAATCGAAGAATAACACTTCCCGAAGCCTTCATGGCTGTCGATGGGATACTGCTGATCATGCAAAACGTGACGAGCGGGCTTCTGGTGTATCCGAAGGTGATTGCGGCTCATGTGGCTGAAGAACTGCCGTTTATGGCTACGGAAAATATTCTGATGGCTGGGGTAAAGGCTGGTGGTAACCGACAGGAACTGCACGAGCGGATCAGAAAGCACTCTCAGGCGGCTGGGCGAGTAGTAAAAATAGAAGGCAAGGCCAACGATCTGATCGAGCGGCTAAAGGCTGACCCGGCTTTTTCCAAAGTCAACTTTACCCGGCTGCTGCGGCCCAGAGATTTTATAGGTCGAGGTCCGGAACAAGTGGACGAATTCGTTAGAGACGTGATCACGCCAATAAGACGTAGATACAGGGCACTGCTAGGAACCAAAGTGGAACTAAAGGTATAGAAAGAAATATCAAATATCAAAGAGCAAATATCAAAATTACAAATCAAAATTCAAAAAGGTGAAGAAACGGAAAGAGTTCACCACGAAGGGGGAAAAGAAGCGGAGGAAGAATGGATAAAGCGGAATTGGCCAGGCGGGTTAAAGAAGTAGCATATCTAGAGGGGGACTTTTTGCTGCGCTCGGGCAGGCGGAGTAAGTATTACTTAGACAAATATCTGTTCGAAACTGAGCCGGAGATTCTGGCTGAGCTGGGCAGACGATTGGCTGACAGGGTGGGGGCTCACGTCGGTAAAATAGCGGGGGCGGAACTAGGGGCGGTGCCCTTGGCGGCGGCGACGAGTATGGCCTGCGGTAAGCCTTACGTGATTGTACGCAACAAAAAGAAAGACTACGGGACAAGTAAACCGATCGAGGGGCGGCTGGAAAAGGGGGATGTGGTAATGCTGGTCGAAGACGTTGTAACCAGTGGGGGGCAGGTTTTAGAGGCGGCTAAGGCTATCGAAGAGGCGGGGGGAAAAATAGAACGCGTTGTAGCGGTGATTGATCGGGCTGAAGGCGGACGGGAGCGTATTGAGCAAGCTGGGTACTGTTTCGAAAGTATACTTACTAAGGCTGATTTGGGGATCGCGTGAGGGCAATATCAAATATCAAAAATCAAATAGCAAAATGACAGATCAAAATTCAAAAATGGTAAGAAACGGAAAGAACTTTAGACGCTGATTTCGCAGATTTCGCTGAAAATAGAAAGATAAGAATTCACCACGAAGGCACGAAGGAAAACGGAAAGAAAGCAGGAAAAAGCAGGAAAAGGAAGACACGGGAAAATGCCCGTGGTAAGCGGAGCGATCTCGGAGGTGGCTGTATATCGCGGGCAGGCTCTGGTTACACGCACACGCACGATTAATGTCGAACTGGCCGCCGGGGCCTCCGAGGCAAGCCGGACGAAACATCAGTCGAGCTTCTTGTAGCCCAGGTCCTTGATAACCTCTAATATCTCGGTGAGAGTGGGAAAGGGACGACTATTGGTCCGCTTGTATCTGTCGACGGCCATGATGAACTCGAACTGCTCGTCGGTCATCTCGCCCTCCTCGGCAGCCTTGCGCTCGGGCTCACGGCGAATGCCGGGACCACGCCTGCGGTCCAGTCCCGTGCGACGGTCAGTGGGGACCTCAGTGTCCTGCCGTCTACGGTCCAGGCCGGTACGGCGATCCAAAACGCTGCGCCTTCGCTCAGGATCCGAACGTCTGTCGGACTCAGTCCGCTCAGATACATCCGGGCTGGTTCTCTGATCAGTCATCACAGGGCCTCCCCAAAAGCCGATAATGTCCGGCTAAATAACATCATCCTCGTCCGCAAAGGGGTCTGTGCGGAAAAATATATCCTCGTCCTCCACTGTATCGTCATCCAAGCTCGGTCCGGTTAGCTCGTCGTCGACATCATCGTCAAATTCACCCTCTTCCGGGCTGGACAGAATGTGAGCGTCAAGCTCCTCACGAGCAGTGATGATGTCCGAAGCTTCATCAAGCATCTCCGTAGAAACTAATACGGCAATGCCCTTATCGGGCCTGGAAGACCGGCCGTCCGCGTCAGGGTCAATAAAGGCCGGGATGTCGGCATCAGCAAGCAACGTCTGGTAAAAACCAGCCTCTTTCGTGTTGGCGACAAATATCACAGGGACCAGACCCGAAGAATCCGGATTATCGCCCTGCTCCGGACCATCTTGCTTACGAACCATGACTGCCTCCCTAAAAACAGAAGCCAAATACACCCACAGAAAAATCATTCGGCGCCAACTGCGGATATCCTGTAATAATTTTATGTTGGCCAGCGGTTCTGGCAAGGGTCTGATAGCATCAAAAAGCATAAAATTTTGGCGGTCGATGAGTTGGAGGGTCCGATAAAGAGCCTGGCAGGACAGCAAAAGATAGGGGCTATGTGAAGGATATCCTCCTCCCCCCTAGCCCGCTGGGAGGGCCGGGGGCTAAATACAACACGATCCCCAGGAGGCTGATGCGGCTGGAATTTGGTTGTACCGGGCGCATTTGTACGTATAATAGGATATTGAATTGGGGCGGCAGGGATGGGCGTCAACGCCACCAACGGGCCAAAATTGAGGTTTTTAAAAGGCCCGGAACAGAGGACCGCAACGTCAGTGGACCTCAAAGGCCAATAACGGCCAGTTCGCCCAACCCAGCACTAGGAGATAACCTGGCAGGTGGATACTCCCGCATTATGGCTGTGCATCGGCTGCACGGCTCTTGGTCTGTTTTTCTCAATCAACAACTATACTCTCCACCATCTGGTATCGAGCCAGTTGGCGGCTGTTCTGCGAGATAGGCACAGAAGAAAGTCCGCACAATGGGCCCTGGAGGATATTCAAGGTCTGTTCCTGACCACAGCTTGTGTACGCTTCGTGAGTATAGTCGGCACGGTGCTGGGCATCGTCTATATGGTTCTGCGCGGTGAACCGATCCAGGGCGGAACAGAACCGTTCGGATGGCAGCTACTGGTGATCCTGCTGATATCGGTTCCCATAGTGGGTTTGTTCTACATAGGGCTGCCCGTGGCCTGGTCACGTCACGGCGGTGAAGCAGTCCTGGTAAAGAGCCTGGGGATCCTGCGCGTGTTCTATGTGGCACTTTGGCCGGTGGTGCGACTACTCAAATCGTTCGACCGAGTAGTAACAATCTTTCACCGACAAGAGCCGGAAGAAGTGGTCAAAGAACTCGAACAAGATATCATGTCCGCAGTAGAAGAAGGAGCCAAAGGGGGACTGCTGAGCCGGGACGAACGCAGAATGATAAAAAGCGTGATCGACTTTCACGATACCCAGGCCAGCCATATCATGACACCGCGAACCGAAATCATAGCCGTCGAGGTCAAGGCCAGCCTGAACGAAGCAGAACAGATAATTGCAACTGAAGGACACTCGCGAATCCCAGTCTATGAAGAGACACTGGACAACATCGTGGGGATACTCTACGCCAAGGATCTACTGATACATTTGGCCAACGGACAAAATGACTTCAACCTCCGAGAAATAATGCGGCCGGCTATCTTTGTGCCGGAAACAAAGCTGATCGTAGATCTGCTGAGAGAGCTAAGGGACCGCAAGGTACACATCGTTGTGGTTCTGGACGAATACGGGGGAACCAGCGGACTGGTAACTATCGAGGATATTCTGGAAGAAATCGTGGGCGAAATCGTCGATGAGTATGAACAGCCTGAGCCGGAACCAATCCTGCCTCTGGATGAACATACCGTGGAAGTGGACGCCAAAGTCCGTGTTGAAGAACTGGCTGACTATTTCGACATAGAGATGGTCAACAACAAGGACGTGGACACCGTGGGGGGACTGGTCTTCTCTCTGCTGGGCTACATGCCTAAAAAGGGTCAGGTAATAGACCATGAACAATTGCGATTCACGGTGTTAGATGCCGAACGCCGCAAGGTCAACCGCTTGAAGATAGAACTCCTATCGCCATCGGACAACGAAGAAAAGAGACCCCCAAATAAATTTGGGGGCTAACCATAAGAGTTGAAGGGTGCAAGGGTGCTGGTAAAAGACATCGGTATATGCCTGGCCCGCAGCGAATACTCCGAAACCTCCCAGATCGCCACCATCTTTGGCCGTGAACACGGCAAAATCCGAGGAATAGCCAAGGGGGCTCGCAGAACCAAAAGCAAATTCGGGCAGGGCATCGAACTGCTTAGCCGAGGCCAAGTGGTCTTCAGTCAGCCACGAAGCGGGTCCGGACTGATTACCCTGACCGAGTGGACCGTACAAGAAAGCTATCAGCAAATCAGACGCAGTCTGGGACAACTGTATCGGGGGTATTACCTGGGGGAACTGGTCGATCTGTTCACCGAGGAACTGGATCCACATCCGCAGTTGTTCGATCTGCTGGAGAAAGGCCTGGCGGATCTGGCGGCAAACGAGAACCGGGTCGGCGTTCTGGCCTTTCAGGTGGAACTGCTGCGAGAGGTGGGGCTGAGCCCGGAACTGCACCGCTGCGGACGATGCGAAAAAGAGCCGAGTAACTACGTGAGCTTCACCGAAGGGGGAGTATTGTGCAGAGCGTGTGCTGGGGCGGTGAACGAAAAGAGCCGAGTTAAACCTGCTGGGCTGCAGGCCCTGCGGAGGATAACAAGCTCACAGGCGGCTGAGCCGGGGGAACAGACGGCTGAACAGATTCAGCAGATACTGAGCTACTGGATTCGGGCGGCACTAAATCGCGAGCCAAAGACATCTGGCTTTCTTACATGATGAGTGGGTGTATTAAGGTTTTGTGGAAATCACAAAGATAACCCCCGGCACGTAGGCCGGGGGCATTCGAAGCAGAAAACAACCCCCGGTGAAACCGGGGGCTAAATATAACATGATCCACAGAACCTTAATGCACCCGATAAGTGGCGGTGTTGACAGGAACTGAGGGGTCTGCTAAGTTATAGTCGAAAGGTATGATCCTGCCATGGGAATAGATGACGAACTTATCCAAGAGGTAATACAGCGGATACTCACTGTGAGCCGACCCGACAGGGTTATTCTTTTTGGCTCGGCGGTTAGCGGACGGCTGACGCCGGACAGCGATGTCGATCTGCTGATCCTCGAACCAAATCCGGAGGACTCTCGCAAGGAAAGCGTGCGTATCCATAACGTACTCCGGGGGTTGGGATACCCATTTGATGTCATCGTAATTTCCTCGGAATGGTTCGAGGAGAGCAAAGAAGTCATCGGTGGCATTGCCTATCCGGCGAACAAGTACGGAAAGGTTATCTATGCGGCCGCCTGAGCAAGTCAAGGTCGAGATCGTCCGTCAATGGACTCGTAAGGCCGAAACGGACTTGAAAGCTGCGGAAGCGCTATGCGCCCAATATCCTCCCCTGCTGTACCCGGCGTGCTTTCATGCTCAGCAGTGCGCCGAGAAATACCTCAAGGCCTTTTTGACCTGGCAACAAGTGGAATTCCCCAAGACGCACGCTTTGGGCGAATTGCTTGATCTGGTAAACCAAGTGAACGAGGATTTGGCCGACAAACTGAGCGGGCTAACGGTTCTGAATCCCTATGGAGTAGAAGTCCGGTATCCCAGCGATATTCCGGAACCAAACCGCCAACAGGCAGAGGAGGCCCTGGAACTGGGCCGCTTCGTGCGAAAGACTATCTTGAGCGCTTTGCCGTCAATCATCAAGTATAATGAGTAAATCAGATAAGCTGCGGTCCCCATTTGGGGGGAGGAATTCAGTGAAAATAAGTGTAAACAACATCCTGGCTGTGAGCGTTCTTGGTGTAATCGTGGGCTGGATGGGCTCTGCACAGGCAAAAGAATGGCTGCTGGAGCCGGAAGGCGAGCGAGAAATTCGACCGGCACAGGCAAGCCCGGACCGAGACGCACTGGATCAGGCCGAGCAGGTCCTTATTGAAGGTCAACCGGCCAAGGCAACCAAACTGCTAAACAAATGGCTAAAAAAATCCCCCCGCTCCCCATACAGGGCCGAAGCACTATACTACGTGAGTCAAAGTCTTGAGCATCAGGGGAAGCTCTACCAGGCCTTCGAAAAGTACGAGCAACTCCTGGAAAGATATAGCAACTCAGAATTCTCTCGGCTGGGCCTGGAAGCGGAATTCGAGATAGCTGAAAAATTCCTCAGCGGTACCAAACGCAGGGCCCTGGGCATATTCAAGGTGTCAGGCGAGGGGGTAGGGATCAATATTATAGAAAAGTTGCAGGAACGCCGTCCAGGCAGCCTGCTGGCGGAGAAGGGCCTGATGCTGTTGGGCAATTACTATCTGCAAAAAAAATTATATCCGGAAGCGGCAGATACCTACAATTTACTGATTACCGAGTATCCCTCAAGCGTGTATGTCCGCCAGGCACGGCTGCGGGCAGCAAAAGCTTATATGAATATGTTCGAAGGTATATCGAAAGACCCGGTGCCGTTGATCGAGGCCCGTGAGAGATTGCTGCAATATCGCCAGCTGTACCAAGGCGATGAGCAAAGCAACGAAATCGAGGCCATGTTGGCCAAGATAAACGAGCTACAGGCTGAACGTGATTACGAAACTGGGAGATTTTACGAGCGGACGAGAAAAAAACAGGCTGGGCGGTTCTACTATGAGCAAGTACTAGAACGCTGGCCGAGAAGCAAATGGGCAGCCAAGGCTCAGAATAAACTAGGCAAACTCGGGCCAGCCTAGGTGGTCCGGGCACTGGACAAGAAACTATGAAGTATTTGCGAGCTATATTTATGGCAGGTATCGTGGCTGGGGCAATCTCAGGCTGCCAGACCACGGACCCCAGGACCGGCTACACGAGCCAAAGCCTGTTCGACCAACACATCAAGTCGGTGCAAGTAAATATATTCTCCACGAAAGAGTTTCGTCGCGGCCTGGAATTCGAATTGGCTGAGGCACTGGTCAAACAGATCGAGGCTGACACGCCATACAAAGTACTCAAGGGCGCACAGGCAGACACGGTGCTGGACGGACAAATAAAGGCTGTGCGGCAGAGCGTGTTGGCTGATCTGTACCAGAGTGATCTGCCGGCTGAAAAACAACAGCAACTGGTGGTCAGCTTTGTCTGGAAGGACCGCAGGACCGGCAGAATACTGGCTGAAGGCCAAGATGTGCGAGTGGCGGCTGAATACAATCCGCCGGTGGGCGAAACGTTCTTCACCGGCGAACAAGAACTAATGGACAAAATGGCTCGTAAGATTGTCAACCAGATGCGTCAAAGCTGGTGACAATCTGCGAAAGACTCTTCCTAAGCGGACAGGATTAATGGCTAATCAAAAGAAAAACAATAACCGTAAACCGCCGGGGCCGCCACGAACGCCCGGGCAGGGTAAAATGCAACCTCCAAAATTCTCCCGCAGCATCCTGGGATGGCTGGTCGGACTAATGCTGGCAACTCTGCTGATAGCCATGGTATTCAACCGCAACTGGGATCAACAGACCTGGAATCTGGCAGAGTTCCGCAAACATAAACAGGCTGGTGAAATAGCCCAAGATGTATCCATCAGGGATAACAGTATCGAAGGCAAAGCCAACATAAATGGAAAGACGGTAAACTTCGTGGTTGACCTGCACCCCGACTGGGCGGGCGATCCGGAGTTCCTGAAAGAGCTGCTCACGGCTGAAGAACCCAAATTGGCGTACGATTATAAGCCTACCAGTCCGCTACTAGCGATATTAATGGCTATGCTGCCCTGGGTGATTATCCTGGGCGTGGTCTGGTTTCTGCTCTTTCGGCAGATGCGCGGGGCGGCCGGCGGAGGATTGCTGGGCAGCTTCGGGCGGAGCCGTCACAAGCTGGTAACCAAAGAACGGACTAACGTGACCTTTCAGGACGTGGCGGGTATCGAAGAAGCTAAAGAAGAAGTGACCGAACTTATAGAGTTCCTGCGGAATCCGGGCAAGTTTCAGCGGCTGGGCGGACGGATTCCTCGCGGAGTGCTGCTGATTGGCGCACCAGGGACGGGAAAAACGCTCCTGGCCAGAGCCATCGCCGGCGAAGCTAACGTGCCCTTCCTGCATATCAGCGGGTCGGACTTCGTAGAAATGTTTGTGGGCGTGGGCGCCTCCCGTGTGCGAGACCTGTTCAAACAGGCTAAAGACGCTTCGCCATGCATCATCTTCCTGGATGAAATTGATGCGGTAGGCAGGCGACGAGGCGCGGGCTTCAACGGCGGAGGTGGGCACGACGAACGTGAACAGACCCTAAACGCTATCCTGGTGGAAATGGATGGATTCGACAGCAACGATCAGGTGATCGTTATAGCAGCGACAAACCGGGGCGACGTGCTGGACCCGGCGCTAACCAGGCCCGGAAGATTCGACAGGCAAGTATATATACCCCTGCCGGATATTAAAGGACGGCTGGAAATCCTAAAGGTACACGCCCGCAAAGTGAAACTGTCACCGGATGTGGATATGGCCAGACTGGCCCGGGGAACGGGTATGCTGGCTGGAGCAGACCTGGCGGCAATTATTAACGAAGCGGCTATCGGGGCGACCATGACAGGAAAAGATGCTGTCGAGCTTTCGGACCTGGAAGAGGCACGGGATAAAATGCACTGGGGACGGGCACGAAAAAGTCAAGTTATCGATGAAAGCGAAAAAAGAATCACGGCTTTTCACGAGGCAGGGCACGCCCTGATGACACACCTTTTGCCAGAGGCTGAGCCACTGCACAAGGTGTCAATTATCCCACGCGGGCAGGCACTGGGGGCAACGTTCCAATTGCCGGAACAGGATCGGCATTTGTGGACCAAGCGGAGAATCATAAGCGAAATTCAAGTGGCCCTGGCAGGCCGAGCGGCAGAGGAAGCGTTCTGCGACGATATATCCTCGGGAGCGGCAGAAGACATCCGCAAAGCAAC
>JAACET010000105.1 GCA_011682385.1 Actinomycetota bacterium
CTGGCGGGCGGGGAGCCGGTGAGTTTTGCGGATGAGCAGCAATCCGAAACGCCGTCGGTCCAAAGCATAGTCGAGAATACCAACCGGGTGGCCTACTACCAGGGCAACGACGGTCGGGCGAAGGTCTCCATGGTCATCACCGACTCCCAGGGACGTACACGCCAACGGGTGTTCACCATTTTACGGTTCGATGAGCCGGCACCGAAAACAACAGAGGACCTCGCTGCCAAAAAAGATTCCTACTGCGGGGATCAGAAGTTCTACGTCTATTTCCATTTGCCGGCGGACGTGAACAAAATGGCCTTTATGGTCTGGAAGCATCTGAAAAAAGATGACGATCGCTGGCTGTATCTGCCGGGGCTGGGGCTGGTCAAACGCATCGCGGCAACAGACAAGCGGACCAGCTTCGTGGGCTCGGACTTCTTCTACGAGGACGTCTCCGGACGGAACATCGGGGCCGACGTTCATGAACTGATCAAGACTACGGAGAATTTCTACGTCCTGAAGAATACGCCCAAAAAACCCGAAGAGGTAGAATTCAGCTATTACATAATGTGGGTACACCGCAAAACATTCATCCCGATTAAAATCGAATACTTTGACGCCAAGGACAAGATATATCGCGTCTATGAGGCCTTGAAAGTCGAGACCATCCAGGACTATCCGACGGTCGTAAAGGCCAGAATGAAAGACCTGAAGGCCAAAACGCAAACGGTAACCACGTACAGCGGGGTGAAATACAATATCGGCCTGCCTGAGGACATATTCACTGAACGCTATCTACACCGAGCCCCTCAGAAGTACCTAAGGTAAAATGAAGCCACGGATACAGCAGTTGATCCTAATCCTGTTCATGGTCGGTGGGCTGATGGTGGGCCCAGCCAGCGGTGAAAGTGACGAGCCCAGTCTGCCCAGCGGACTGGCGGATGAGCCCGGCCTGCCTGCAGGGCTGAGTACAGAGGAACCGACGCTGCCGTCGGGGCTGGAAGGAACGGATACTGAAATCACTGAACTGGAGGAAAAAGAATCGGCTTGGCCGTTCAATCTGAACGGATTCTGGGAGACACGGGCGGGCATCAGGCTCTATCAAGATCACTACGAAGGCGATACGCCATTGGGTGAAACCCGTCTGCAATTGGAGATATCAAAGGACTGGGATAAGGCGGCTTTCAACATTACGGCGGACTTCCTCTACGATTGGGTCTGGGACCATCATAGCATTGATCTGGAGACGGGAGAAGGATGGCTGGATCTGCGACAGGCAAATATTTCCCTGACGCCGGCGGATTTTCTGGACATAAAAGTTGGCCGACAAATCCTGACCTGGGGGACCGGGGACCTGATCTTCATCAACGACCTGTTTCCCAAAGACTGGAACTCGTTCTTCATCGGGCGGGATACCGAGTACCTCAAGGCTCCATCGGATGCAATTAAACTTTCCTTCTACAGCAAAGTGGTCAACCTGGACGTGGTCTATACGCCCCGCTTCGATGCGGACCGCTACATCGACGGCAGGCGAATATCCTACTACAACGCGATGCTGGGTCGTCGGGCCGGCGAAGATGCGATCATCCATGTGGATAAACCCAATTCCTGGTTCAGCGACGACGAGTTCGCAGCTCGACTCTTCAAAAACATCGGAGGCTATGAAGTGGCCCTCTACGGCTACTGGGGTTTTTCGAAAAGTCCTGGAACAGTGGACCCGGCGACGGGAAGATACGGCTTTGCAGATACGTCAGTGTACGGGGGGAGCATCCGAGGGCCGGTCGCTAAGGGCATCGGCAACATCGAGGCCGGCTACTATCGCGCCGAAGATGACCCCGGAGGAACCGACCCCTACGTGAACAATAGCCAATTCCGATTGCTGCTGGGCTACGAACAGGACCTGGGAAAAAACCTGACGCTGGGCGTACAGTATTACCTGGAACAAATGATGGATTACAATGGCTATGTCGATACGCTACCGGCCGGTATGCCCAGGGCTGATCGCTACAGGCAATGGGTTACGATTCGACTGAGAAAGCTGCTGATGAGCCAAAACCTGAAGCTGTCCATGTTCGCCTACTACTCGCCGACGGATAACGATGCCTATCTTCGGCCAAGCGTAAATTACAAAATAGACGATCATCTGTCGGTGCAAATGGGAGCGAACTTCTTCTTCGGCAAAGATCAACACACGTTCTTCGGGCAATTCGAGAGAAATACCAACGTGTACGCGGCTCTGCGCTACACTTTCTAAAACCCGAGTGGCTATCTGTGCGGCAAAGACCCACCGGACAGTCACGAAACCCCAGCGGGGTCGATCTTCTTGAGAGCACTCAAGGCTACCTGACTGAGTTCCTCGTCGCGGTCCTTGGCCAACTCGCTGAGCAAGGGTATGGCTCCGGCGGCTTCGGGTCCAATCCGTCCCAAAGCCCAGGCGCCACTGAGCTTTCTGGGGCGTTCGGCTGATCGCAAAGCCTTGACTAAGCCAGGAACAGCAGCAGGACCGATCTGCCCCAAGGCCCAGGCGACCTCGGCATAAACGGTAGGGTCCTGATCGTCAAGAGCTTCTAATAGATCAGGTACGGCGTCCACGGCCTGAGGGCCTAACCTACCCAGGGCCCTGGCGGCTGAACTACGGGCGACCTTGTCCCGGCCCTTGAGAGTGTGAACAAGAGATGGTACAGCCTCCGGGCCAAGACGCTCCAAAACCTCCATGGCTAAATGGCCGGTCATGGTATCATAGCCGCTGAGCTTCGGAACCAAATGATTGGCTGCCTGAGAGCCAGAGCTGACTAAAAACTCCACGGCTGACTTCTTAGATTCAGCGTCGCCGGACCTGAGAGTCTCCAACTGCTCCTCAAGACGAGCAGGCTGGACACCCTCCTTGGCATGGGTCTGGAACTCCAACTCGAAACTACCCACCTTTATACGGTCCCCATCAGATAGCAGATCCTTGTCCGCCTTCCGGCCATTAATAAAGGTGCCGTTGGTACTCTTCAAATCCTCAAGCAACCAGCCTCGGTCGGTCCAACTTATCCGGCAATGGTGGCGAGAGACCCTGGGATCAGACAAGACAATGGCATTGTCCGGGGCCTTACCTATAGCCATAACACGACTACGACGTAAGCGGAAATGCTCACCGAGACTATCAGGACCATTCACTACAGTCAGACAATGCTTGGGCCTAATACTGCCATAAACCGATCCGGAAGCTGATAACTCCACAGACGACTCGGGTATGCGGAAGCGGGCACCACAAGCAGAACACTTGGCCCGCTTGCCGGAGTCCTCATCCTTGGCCCTAAAACGCCGACCACATTGACAGGTGACCATAATAGACACGGTATCTTCCTCGCAAATTAGCCAGAACATATAAGAGGCTAAAGCCTTTGCGGTGACTCCCTTCACAGTTGGCGGCTACACAGGTCAGAGCTATTGGCCGCGCACATGAAAAAGAATTGATCGACTCCGATTTGCAGGGGTCAATGATAGAGCAGTACGCGACTCGATGTGCGTCAAAACTTTCCAGATATATTATACCCCAAATCCCAGGCTCGAAAAGGGGCCAGCTTAACAATTTTTTTCAATGAAACTCACCGGCCGGCGGGGGCGACTCTATCCCTTTCCAGAAGACAGACTTACGCACGTCCAGTCAGCAAGAGAACAGCCCCCGGTGAAACCGGGGCTGCTCGGCAAGGTGCCTACTTCGGCGCGGGTGAGCCAAACTGCAAAGAAAGGGGCAGTGAAATGGTAAAGGTAGTACCGCTGCCCAGAGAACTTTCGACCTCGATGTGTCCGTTGTGCTCCTCAATGATCTTGCGGGCTACGGCCAAGCCTAAGCCGGTGCCCCGGTGGCCCTTGCTAGAGTGGAAGGCCTCGAAAATATGCGGCAGTTCCTCAGGGTCAATTCCAGAACCATTGTCATTGATCCTGACCAATACGCTGTTGGTGGCAGGGACAAACTGACTGGTCAACTCAACCCGACCCTTGCCGGGCTCGACGGCGTCCAGAGCATTGGACAGAATGTTTAATAGAACCTGATGGAAACCGTCAGTGTCAATGAAAAGCAAAGGCAGATTCTCGGCGAGATCGTGGACAATCTCAACCTCCCCCTGCCGGGCCTGCGGTTCAATGAGGTCCAAAACATCCTGGATCAGAGCATTTAAATCAACCTCCTCCAAATGCGGCTCACGCTGCTTGGAAAAGGCTAACATGTTCATAGTCAGACTGTAAATGCGATCCAGATTTCGACCAACAATGCCCCAGCCCTTCTGGGCAGTGGCGGTATTGGAAGATTTCAGGGCCATCTCCACGACGTCGGCACCGCCACGGAGGCCCTGAAGTATGTTCTTAATATGGTGAGACAAATAAGCGACAGTCTCGCCGGTAGCGGCCAAACGCTCAGCCCGTACGCCAGCCTGATAGAGCATGGCATTCTCAATGGCCAAGCCCACCTGATGGCCCATGGCTGTAAGCAGGCTCAACTGGTCCGGACCATACGTAACATTGGCCACCGAACTGTCCAAGGTAATCACACCCAGAATCTTGTCGCGAGCCCTGATGGGTACACACATGGCGGATCGAATACCGTAAGCGTGAACACTCTTGCCGCCACTAAAACGGGCATCACGGCTGGCATCCGAAGAAATGACGCCCTCCTGATTGCGAATGACGTGATTAACGATGGTGCGACTAATATGAATCTTCTGGCGATCCTCGCCTTCGCGGGTACGGACGGCCTTGGGAGTCAGTGTAGAACCGTCCTCGCCAAGCAATAAAATAAAACCCCGCTCGGCAGAAATGACCTCAAAGATGAGGTCCATGGCCCGTTCGAGCAACTGGTCCAAATCAAAAATAGAATTCGTGGCCGAAATCAACTGATACATGACCCGCAGGTCATCGGCGGCAGTGGGGGCAACCTGGACCAGATCAGATTTGCTGGGCATCGAATCCATTATGGTCGAGTCGACCGTAGGATCATCGTGGACGCCCAAATGGACCTCCGTCGGCTCGGCCCGAAAGGCAGGCTCGGCAGAACTGCCAAAGACAAGCACAGTAGAACCACAACGAATCTGATCGCCGACACGAACCTCATGGGGAGAGTCTATCTTGACACCATTTAAATAAGTGCCATTGACACTGCCCAAATCCTTGAGCAGCCAGCGACTATCCTCCTGGAGCAACTCGGAATGTCGACGTGAAACAGAAACGTCAGTCAGAACAATACTAGGGGAGTCACGTCCAATCAGACCATAGCCCTGGTGAAGCTCAAAGGTCTTGCCCTTATCAGGGCCCTGAAGGACGTATAACTGAGACATCACTCACCCCCGGCCGTTCAGGAATGGATTCGTCCGCCGTTCAACGCCAATAGTAGTCGATGGGCCATGCCCCGGCCAAACCTTGGTCTCATCAGGTAAGGCCATTAATTTACTACGTATAGATTCTAACAAAAGTTCCCCCGAAGCACCCGGAAAATCGGTGCGCCCAACACTGCCGGCAAAAAGGGTATCACCACAATAAACACTCTGTGCCTGGGCGTCGTAAAGGCCAATAGAACCCGGCGAATGGCCGGGCAGGTCCAGGACCTCCAAAGAAAGACCGGCTAACTCAAGCCGCTGGGAATCAGCTACCAAACGGTCGGCTGGGCGAATTGAAAAAGGTTTAAAAAACAAAAGCGATAGATTACGCATCGGACTGCAAGCTACCTTCTGAGCATCTTGGCCAAGAATTATCTGAGCTTCCGGATGAACCTTGAGCAACTCCTTAACGCCGGCAATGTGGTCATAGTGGCCATGGGTGAGAATCAGGGCCTCCAAACGCAAGCTCTTTCGCTGGAGAAAGTCCAACAGAGGCCCAGCCCCAGCACCTACGTCAATAATGACACAGGCGTCAGAGCCGGAGCAGCCCAGCACATAGGTGTTGGTCTGCATCGAACTAAGCGTAAAATGTTTTAGCAACATAAAACCATTTGTTGTTAGTTATAGTCTCGGCGGGCCAATAACAGATCTAAAGGAATCCGGTGTCCATACCTGAGAGCTAAGGCTACTTGGCATCGGCCAGGAACTGGTCAATGATCCCCTTAAAACGACAGGTATCCGAGGATTCCTTGTCCAGGCCGAGTATCCTTCGCTCCCGTATGGCGTTGGCGGTTGAATCGGAGGCGTGGGCGCCATTACGCATAAGGTCCTGGGCAAATTCCGAACGGGCAGTGCCCGGCTGGGCCTCAGAAGGATTGGTGGCCCCCAGCCTGGTTCTAATCTTGCCGATGGCATCAGGGCCACGATAGAGAATGGCCAAGCTCTTGGTGTGACAAAGCTCCCGGCGCTGAGCAGGATCGGTAATCTCACTGAGGTTCACGCCGGTCATGTAATGAACGATACGCTCAAACTCGCGCTGGGCATTTAAATTCTTGAGCTGATCGGCCATGTGGTCGTAAATCTCATCACTAATGGCAAAACCAAAGGCGCTGGAAAGTGACTCGCGGAGTTGGTCCTTGACCGAATTTTTGAGCTTCTCGACGAAAGCCTCGCGAAGGTGGCCATAGAACTCAATGCCCTGGGCAGCGGTCATGCTGATGACCTCGGCAGCGACCATAAATAAACCAGTGCGACTGAAAACATCAATGATATTGCCGGCCCGTCCGCTGGGACGCTCGAAATTGTCGGGCTTGAGCAATACCAGCGAGGTCTCAATATTCTGGTCCTTGGGCAAGCTCAATTGATCCTCCAGGATGCCACCGTCGCTCATGGCATACTTGGAGAACAAGGACAAGTGCCTGCGGTTGGCTTCATCGTCAGGGGCGGTAATAGCAGCCGGCTCAAAATAGTCCACATTGCCCCAGATATCAAAAACCAAGTCGCCATAAGTACCACGAACGGTGTCGCCCACAGGGGTACGCGTAAACGAACCAATAACATCGTCCTTAAGCTGCCGACGCGCGTCATGGCCCTGGAACAACAAAACCATACAACGAGGCAAAATACTGAAACGATTGCCGCGACTGAGGTGCTCCTTAATATAGTCAAACCAGCCTTGGCCGAGCTTAGAATCGGAGCTAGAACTGCGCAGATCGCGGGCATAGGCGTCGACGAACTCATCAGAAAAAACGAACATCCGGGCACCAACCAACTCCAGATTGCTCATGCGTAAAAGCCGACCAATAATGCCACCGGTACGACTCTTGATGATCGAATAGGGAGTAATCAGGGCGTAGGTGAGCTCGTTCTTCATAATACCTTATCCTGTGAGAATATGACCTCCGGCCAAACCAACGGATGGCTAAATCAACCGGAAAAACCAGTCTAGCCCGATAGTGAAGATAAGTCAACGGCCGGGACATTAAGGTTTTGTGGAAATCATAACGAAGACCCCCGGCACGTAGGCCGGGGGCATTCGAATATCCGTCCCAGAACACAGCCTACAGGCGTTACAACTGAAGAAACCCCCGGTAAAACCGGGG
>JAACET010000024.1 GCA_011682385.1 Actinomycetota bacterium
GCTGTCTTGGATGGTACAAAGGATGCGCTTGATTTTGGTGACATATATGGGGGTGATATAAGCCCGCCATCTACTGTCAATTATACTAGTGCGTATACGCCTAACGACAATGCCTGGTCCACGGACGGCAGTGATCTGCTAACGGTAAACTCCCAAGGTACATCTTACAGTTACAACAAGACGATTCTGGATTCGGCATTTACCCACTGGACGGTTGAATTCAAGGTGAGGCTTCGCCATGCGGGAACAGGCGATGGCGATGGCGACGGCTTTGCTGTTGAGGTAAGAAAGAACGGCGTTGGCACAGGTATCGTGGTTGAGAAAGACGGCGTTTCCCACCGTGCCGGTTCCAGTACCTATACCCAGATTGTCAGCGCATATAATGTGGCTAACGCGGATAACGATTTCAATACTTTCCGCATGGCCTATGATGGTAGCACCATCTACGTCTGGCGGGATGCACTGGACGGAAGCGGCTGGAAACTACTTGCTGACAATTTGAGCCCGCGCAGCCAGACCGGGGGACAGTTAGGCTTCGGCGACTTTACCAGCGGCACTTATGCTACCTTGGATGCTGACGTCGATTTTGTCGCTTTCGATTTGACGGGTGCCTGGAACCCGGTCCCAGAGCCGGCTACGCTGATGGTTCTGGTCAGCGGCATGGCAGTCTGCCTGCTGAGAAAAAGACGCTAGGAGTGTGACCGGCCTATTGTGGCCGTTTTATGATTTTCTTAAAGAGCGGACGGACTTCTCTACCGTCCGCTTCTTTTTTGCGCGCAAGGCTCAAAAGGGACAAAGGCACAGAGGCACAAAGCAGAAAAAACAAAGAAAGGGAAAGAATTCACCACGAAGGACACGAAGTAGAAGAAAGTCACGAAAGTACGAAAAATAGAAGACTCTGGATTCCCGCTTCCGCGGGAATGACAGAAAAGAAACCCCCGGTAAAACCGGGGGCTAAATAATAAAGGTCAGCGCTCGGATTTGGGGGCCCGGGTCATGAGCTGAGAAATGGCCTGGCGAGGGTCCTGATCTTCAAACAAAACCGAATAAACCCTGGCTGTTATGGGCATGTCCTCACGGCAACGCTGAGCTAAGGCTCTCAACGACCTGGTGGTGGCTACACCCTCAGCAACAGCGGACATTCCCGAAAGGATATCAGTCAACTTTCTGCCTTTGCCAATCTGCTCGCCGACAGTCCTGTTGCGACCCAGCGGGGATATGCAAGTGGTAACCAAATCACCCAGGCCGGCCAGACCGGAAAAAGTCTCTCGGCGAGCGCCAAGAGCCAAACCCAGGCGAGTTATCTCAACCAGACCACGAGTGACCAGGGCAGCCTTGGCATTGTCACCCAAACCCAGGCCGTCAATGATGCCGGCGGCCAGGGCAATGACGTTCTTACTGGCCGCAGCCAACTCCACTCCCAACAAATCCGAATTGGTGTAAAGGCGAAAAAACTCGGTAGTAAAAATGTGCTGGCCAATACGGGCTAAATCCGCATCAGTCGAGGCGACCACGGCTGTGGCTGGTAAACGATTGGCCAACTCCACAGCTATAGTGGGACCAGACAAAGCAGCCAAGCTCCGATCAGAGCCGGTGAGCTTGGCCAGGATTTCAGTGGGCCTGGCAAGGGTGTCGTTCTCTATACCCTTGGTCACCGAAATAATAGGCACGCCGGGCAAAAGTAAACCAGCGAGCTTGGTCCAGACATTACGCATGTACTGGCAGGGAACCGCAGATATCACCAGATCAGAGTCGGTGAGGATATCCTCGGCTTTTCCGGTGACACGCAGCGCCCGGGGTAGATCAAAACCAGGAAGGTATTTGCGGTTTTGGCGGCGCTGGGCCATATCAGCAACGTTGTCGGGGAAGGCTCCCCAAAGCTGCACCTCGTAGCCATTGTCGGCCAAAATAAAGGCGCAAACAGTACCCATGGCACCATCACCGATGACGGCAATCTTTTCAGGCCCAGTTCGCATATTGAGATTCTAGTGGCAGAGGATGATTCTGGCAAGGGCACAACCAAAACGTATAAAATCGGGCGGCGGAAATAAAAAAAAGCAGGGGAGCCGACTGTATAGTAGGCTCCCCCCGCCCTAATACGCTACACCAGCTTCCTCTAACTAGCCCCCCCAGCGTACGGGCCCTATAAAATAGGCCCCCCATTACCCCGAAGGTATATATAGTATCGGCAAACTGCACCGGCCGATAATATAGGGGAAATACCTGATTTTGCTATAAAAAAACCCCTGTCCACTCACAAACCAAGGCTAAGCCTAAGCGAATCAGGACGAGAACAGACTGCTGCTGTTGCGTCAGCCTTCCAGAGAGGTCAGCCCTTCGCGGACGGCGAACTTGGTCAGCTCGGCCACACTGTGCATATTCAGTCTTTCCATGATTTGGTGCCGATGGGTTTCCACGGTCTTCACGCTCACCCCCAACTGAGCAGCGATCTGTTTAGAGCCTAATCCTTCAGCCACCAGTTGTAGCACCTCACGCTCACGCGGTGTCAGTATCTTATGTATAGAGTCAGTCTCTGTGCCTGCCTGTTGAACATAGTCTTTAACTATCTTGTCTGTGACGGCTGGGCTCAGATAGGTTTGGCCGGCCGCTACGGCCCGGATGGCTCGAATGAATTCCTCATGAGCACAATCCTTCAGGAGGTAGCCAGAGGCTCCAGCTTTGAGCATCCCCTCAACAAAACGGCTGTCCGAATGCATCGACAGGCTAAGAACCTTTGTGCCATCGAGCCCGCTAATGATCTGACGCGTAGCCTCTATGCCGTTGAGGTCCGGCATACTGATATCCATGACCACCACTTCAGGACGCAACCGCTTGGCCAATTCCACAGCTAAGCGGCCATTGTCGGCCTCGGCGACTACCTCAATGTCGGTCTGTTTTTCGATCAGGGCACGCAGGCCGGCTCGGAAAAGGCGGTGGTCGTCCGCTAACATGATCCTAATAGCCATACTATTCTCCCTGCAAAGCTGTGGTCTCTAATTCAAGTGGAGCCAAAAGTGTCGCATGTGTTCCTCGGCCTGGCTCAGAGTCAATCTGGAAAGTGCCACCAAAGTAATCCAGGCGTTCGCGTATCTTGAAAAGTCCAAATCCACCAGCCCTAAGGTCTCGGCGAGCCTGGACCTGGGTTACATCGAAGCCCAAGCCGTCGTCACGAACCTGGACTTCAATGTTCGGGCCGACCCTGCGAGTAGAAACCCGGATGTTTTTGGCCTGAGCGTGTTTGGTTATATTGACCAGCAACTCCCGTACCGATTGGAAAAGGCCTATGCGGACATCATGTTCCAGAGGCTTGGACTGGCAGTCATCCTCGAATACCGTCTTAATACCATGGTCGATCTGAGTTTTTTCGGTGAGCCACTCAACGGCAGGCTCCAAGCCGAGCTCGTAGAGAACTGGGGGACTCAGATCGAACAGTAGAGATCGCGTGCTTTGTATGGTTCTCTCAAGCGTTTGCAGTATTTCCGTCAGAGTAGTGCCTAACTCAGCCGAGCAGGTCGATCTTTTCACTTCTTCCAAACGCATCTTTAACAGGGCCAAGTCCTGTCCGATGACGTCGTGGAGGCCCGTAGCAATTCGCCGACGCTGCCGTTCCTCGGACAAGGCTAGTTCAGAGGCAAGTCCCCGCAACTGCCGTTGGTCATTTTGCAGCCTTTGCTCGGCCCGTTTATACCTCAACGCCTCTACAATGGCCACAGAGAGGGCTTCGACGGCCTCCTGATCCGCAGGGGTGTAGCCCCCTTCTTTGTTGCCCAAGCCGATCAGGCCGATGCTCTTGCCTGCCTGGTTGAGGGGGACACCGAGAAAACAGGTGATCGGTGGGTGGCCGGGAGGAGTGGAAACGTGATCGGGGTGGGAGGCAGGATTATTGACTATCCGAGATTGCCCCTCCCTGAGTATTGAGCGATCAATTCCCCGGATCTTCATATTCTTGGTCGTCCTGGTGACATCTGAGCCTGGCATCCTGCAGGCATCCCAACCTGGATTGCTGATGGCAATGGTATCGAAAAGGCCAGCTTCGTTCAGCTTGCCGATGAAACCGAACTTGCTGCCGGTCAGTTTCTCGGCCACGGTAAGACAGGTCTTGCCCAGCTCTTCTTCAGTTTGGCAGGTCAGGGCCTTTTGAAACACATCGTTGATCGCCTGTAAGGTAGCGGATTGTCTGGAGATCTGCTCCTCCGCCTTCTTGCGGTCGGTTATGTCCGTGGCTACACTCAAAAGATAATCCTTATTACTAATGGTAACTATCTCGGCTGAGTAAATGATCGTGCGTATCCGACCCGACTTTGCCCGAATCTCCACCTCCAAGTCACAGACTCGTCCGGCCCGGCCTAAAATGCGGATTATCATCCTTCTCTGTTCGGGGTCCGGCCATATATTCAACTGGGTTGTACTATGCCCGATCAGCTCTTCGCGATTGTAACCGCTAAAACGACAGCCGGCCTCGTTGACGTCAATGATCCGTCCTTCTTTAAGGGTGGTAATAGCCATGAGGTTCGGACTGGCATGAAAGGTCCTGGCAAACTTCGATTCGCTATCGCGCAGGGCCTGCTCGGACCGGCGGCGCTGGGCGGCATGGCGACTGCCAATCAAGGCAAAAGTAACAGCTACCAAAACTGCCAACAGCCTGATAATAAGATGATAATGGCTCACGTTGAAAATCAACGTGTCCAGGAATGATTCGCCAGGTAAGAAAAATAAGCTCAAAGTGGCATCCAGAACCCAAAAGCATAGCCCAGCTATAAAGGCCAAAAGCAATGCTTTGCGCTCGGTTTTCACTGGTGCCTCCGTACTGCAAGGCCACGACATAGACCCGGCTGCTCTAAAAGCAACCGAACCTCCCCCGGATTTGCTGGCTCTTATTATGGCAAGTCAGCACAGGGGTTGCAAGGGACTTTTCAATAAAAATAATAAATCGACAAAGGACTAACCGAGCTAACGGGAAAAAAACAGAGGTGGAATCCCGGCGGACAGCGTTGTATGATAGGCTCGAAGATTATGTCCCAATAAGGAGTTGTAAGCCATGAACTCCACCGAACACATGAACTTTCGACACTACGGACGCTCCTACCACCTAAAGATCAATACGTCCAAGGACCTACAGCGGGCTGTGGAACTAGACGAGGCCCACTGGGTGGCTGTGAGTTCGCCAATAAGTACCGTCAACTGCGACGGGGAGTTTCTGAGTCTGCTGGATACAGATAAGAACGGGCGGATCAGGTGCCAGGAATTGAAGAATGCCATCCGATGGATATTAAAGGTGCTCAGTGATCATTCCGGGATAACAGAGGCCCGAGGGACACTAAGGCTAAAGGAAATCAACCTCGCCGATCCAGATGGTCAACAAATTCACGACGCAGCCCTGAAAATTCTCAAAAAACTGGGGCGAAGAGAAACCGAACAAATCAGCCTGGACGAGGTCCGGAGAATCAGGCAGCAAGTCGAATCAATGCCGGTCAGCGAAGCAGGAATCATTTTGCCGGAGGCGGCTGAAAAAAGCGAAATAGCTACGTTCATTGCCGACGTTGTGGCAACCATCGGCGGAATCGGACACCCCAGCGGCGTTCAGGGAATAAACCAAGCCAAACTAGACGAGTTCCTCAGCAAGGCAAAGGCCTTTCTGCTATGGCATGAGCAAGGGAAAATTCCAGACGGACAGATCAAAACCGATATCATGCCCCTGGGCAACGGAACATCGGCAGCATACGCAGTGTTAGTCGAACTTCAGGATAAAATAGATCAATACTTCGCCCAGTGCAAAGCATTGGCCCTAGAGGAACGCCTGGGCCAACGAATGGGGATAACCGAAGCAGAACTGCAGGAACTGGACCTGGACGATCCGGCAGTGATCGAAGAAGTGCTCAAACAGGGGAGTCTGGCAAAACCAAAGGCTTCGGGAGAACTGAATTTTGAGGATCAGATCAATCCGGCCTACGCTAAAACACTAGAACGATTTCGCCACGAAGTGATCGGCCAGGTGCTGGGTGAGTCAGAGAATAAAATGACGCCCGAGCAGTGGCAGCAAATCAAAAACTTCTTCGGGGCCCATCAGAAGTGGGTACAAGCCAAACCTAGCCCTGAGCTGGAAGGCCTGGGAGTCCAAAAGCTACAGGGATATCTGGACGAGCGATTCAACAAAGCTGTACGAGAACTGATCGCTAAAAGTACCGAAACGGCATTCGTGCTGGATAACATTCGCCTGACTGAACAACTGCTGCTCTACCAGAGGTATATGATCGAGCTGGCAAATAATTTCGTCAGCTTTCCGCATCTGTACGACCCAGACTCTCGGGCAGTATTCGAGATGGGAAGCCTGGTTATGGACGGCCGACGGTTCAACCTGACTGTAAAAGCTGTCAACCGGGCTGAACACTCAAAGATAGCCAAGGCGTCAAACATGTATGTACTCTACGTGGAAATTGTACCCAAAGACACGGATCAGAAATACGAAGTGGCTGTGCCTGTGACCTGGGGCACAAAAGGGAATCTGTGCGTCGGAAAGCGGGGCGTGTTCTACGACATCGGCGGTAACGAAGCGGATGCCAAAGTCGTCCAAATAATCGAAAACCCCATCAGCCTGGGGGAGGCACTACTGAATCCGTTCCAGAGGCTGGGGAAAATGCTGACCGGAAAAATCGAGTCCATCACCGCACAAGCAGACAAAAAATTCGACAGCCAGGCAGCAACGGTCATGAACCGAACAACAACAGCAACCCCGGCGGCGGGGGGAACAGGCGGCATGCTGCTGGGCGGAGGGCTGGCTATTGCGGCACTGGGGTCGGCCTTGGCCTACATAACCAAAACACTGGCAGATACCTCCTGGTTGGCCATCCTCGTCGGTGTGCTGGTGGCTGTGCTGCTAGTTATGATACCGATTTCGCTAGTGGCGTTCATCAAACTGCGTAAACGAAACCTCAGTGCTATACTGGAAGGCTCCGGATGGGCCATAAATGCCCGAATGCGACTGACACGTAAACAGGGCAAAGGCTTCACAGACAGGCCTAGCTATCCCAAAGGGTCTAAAGGTGTGCATCCCATGCGCTGGGGATTGCTGGCTGCGGTAGTGGCCGTGCTGGCTGTCCTGCTGGCTGGGGGGTACCTGGCTAAATGGTGTCTGAGCAAAAGAGATCAGCAGTCAGTGACTAAGCCCGTGGATAAACAAACAAGTCCCAGTGAAACCGGGCAAAACAAAGAACTCCCCGGAATTTGAACTGTGGGCGTTTAAAAACAAACTAAAACAAGGGGAATAACGCGCCTCAAGGGATTCGAACCCCTAACCTTCGGTTCCGTAGACCGACGCTCTGTCCAGTTGAGCTAGAGGCGCAAGTGAATGCCCGACAAGAAGATAGAACAACCAAGGCCAAGAACTACTTGCCATACATCCAAACGGTTACTATAATAAATGTCAGCTTCGCGGTCAAGACTCTAAGCTGTGAAGCTGCGGGGTGTAGCTCGTCAGTGGCTTCTCACTGACAATTCATTACAAAAAAAAACGAAATGTTGCCCGGCACTGTCATACTGCTGTCATAGGCTCAGACAACAAGGCCAATGAGCTGTGATAAACTAGATAAGTATCCCGTGTTGTAGTCGGGATGGATATTTGTGCTGGCAGCGAACGCAGGGGGGACATGTACACGATGGGAACTCGCCAGCCGGTAGCGTCTGGGGTGCTTCGACCTGATACAGGCGAAGATAAAAATGGCCGTACCGCACGCCGTACTCAAAAGGTTGTCGCGGATGCACGGCCGGTCGATCGAGCAGTATCTGGCTCTTACTCGACGAAACGATCCTTTTTATGTCGGTACCGAATCGCACTATCGTCAGGCTCGTTGGGTCGGGTGGGTCTATCGGCTGGCTGGCAATCCCGTGCCCGTACACGTGCGCCGATTGCACTACCTGGCGGCGTCACGACGAGATGTGCGCCGGCCAGATGGAAAACCATATCTAAATTCACCGCGTGACTGGGACCTAATGCACCACGCCTGCAAATACGCTCGATACCTGGGACTAATACCCTTCGAAGCATTCGAAGATCGACGAAACGCTCAGCCAATGACGTTCTCGCGAGTGGCAGCCAGCAACGCCAGCCCCGGTAAACGCTGGCTGGACTGCGCCTTGAACGGACTGGCAGATCGAGTGGCTGTCGAACTGGCCGGGCAACAACAACCATACCATGTGGAAGTGTGGCTGGAAAAATCATCAATAATGGACGAAGTAATGCCCGTGGCTAAACACTATATGGCCAACGTAGTCAACTCACTGGGAGAAATGTCGCTGACGGCAGTAGTCAAACTACTGCAGCGAGTGATCCGCTGTGGCAAACCAGTGAGAATATTCTATATCAGCGATTTCGATCCGGCCGGCAGAAGCATGCCCCTAAGCGTGGCCCGAAAACTCGAATACCTGCTGCGACATCACCACCGAAACCAGACTGTGGTAAAACTGTGCCCCCTAATGCTGACGCGCAGCCAATGCGTGAATTACCATCTGCCACGAATTCCCATCAGAACAGATAACGCCCGCAGAACACACTTCGAAAATTGCCATGGACCAGGCGCTACCGAACTGGATGCCCTGGCGGCACTGTATCCCGGGGCAATCGCGCAAGTGCTGCGAAATGCCCTGAGGGTGTATTGCTCGGAGGAATTGGCACAACAAATCCGAGCCGAGGCCCAAAAGCTACTCAACAAGATAAACCAACGACTCACCGAACATGCAAATAACTGGATTCCAGTGCTGGGGAAATGCAGCGAACTAAAACAGGTTCGGCCAGCAAAAGTGAGCGGCGGATGGCTGTACGACTCAACCCGGGATTACCTGGGCCAACTGGCTGTCTACCATAAATACCTCAACGCAAATACCGGCTCGGACGAGGCAGATCGGCCAAGGCCAAAACACGAACTATGGGCGAGCCTACTGAGTAAAAAGTTAGTCCGATAAAAAAGCTTGGACAGATATGACGGTTGTGATACTCTAAGCTAGAATCCAATGCAGGAGGCTTTAATCATGATCCACTACTCGTGCGATCTGTGTGGCAAGGATTTGCCGTCCGGGACCCCGCGATATGTAGTGCGTATAGAAGTGTTCGCTGCGGCTGAGCCAGATCAAAACGATCCCGAACTTCTGGATAAGCCAGACCAAGTCATCCAGGAAATGCTCCAGAAAATGGAGCAAATGTCCCTCAAAGAAATCGAAGACGGCAACTACCGGATATTCCGCTACGATCTGTGCCGAGGGTGCCAGGAAAAATATCTGGATAATCCACTGCAAAACACAGTACATCTACGACAGATACACTCAAATAATTAGAAGAAGGCGTGAGGCCTGAGGTGTGAGGAAGAAACCCCCCGATGAATCGGGGGGCTAAATAAACGAAAAGAGTTGACCACGAAGGCACGAAGGACACGAAGCAAAGTAAAACATGCGGGGAACTGTCACCGTTATATGCCCTTTGTTTGGGAAATAGGTAACTGCCCCCCATATGCCGTGACGCGACATTTGGAAAGACTACTCACTTTTTATGTTTGCATCTAAATCGATTTGCAGCTTCGGATCCTTTGTTGAATCGAAGTCTCCGAACCGACCATAGGCATCGACCTTCCCATCCACAAGTCTGGCAAAATAATCGTCCTTATGTACAAATGTCATACCGAAGTACCATGCCATAGAATAGTCTTTTTCGGTAGCCAGACGGTAAACCAGATATTCGGTATTTCCCTGAGCCCTGATGCTATCTGGCTTGCCCATCTGTTCGATGACTTCCGCCTTGGTCATTCCTAGCTCAACCTTATTAAGCTTGCTAGCATTGGGGGTAGTAATAGCAGATATACATCCAGAGCAGAGCAAGCTCGCAGCAATTACAGATGTCAACAACAATATCTTAGTCATTACATTCCCCAATAAGCCCTTTGTGCCCTTTTCTCTTAGAGTTTAGTGGCTTCTATTGAAAATAGGTAACTGTCCTTATTTTCTATTTTTCCGTCAACTTCCTGTAAAATCAAAATCGTAAACAGTGGGATCATATTTGTACATATTTCCAGTAGCCGCATCGATTATTAATCCGATTGGGATTAGAATGTTTATCCAGAATACTCCATCAATTTTCTTTTCAAGTGGAGTAGTTTGTGTTTTACCAGCATAGGTTGCTCTGATAGCATAATCTTTTCCTTTAGGCAGCTTGACTTGGTAGGGAGTTGTACCTTGCAGGCTACCCAATTGCACTTTCGCTCCCTCCGGCTTGGAATTAACAGTTATCACCTGACCTCCACCAGCAAAAATACTGCAACAGCCGCTAGCACTCAGGACAAAAGATAGCAACATGATCCATAGTACAACGTTCTTCATGAAAACCTCCTTTTGATATTTCTAGTCCGATATCCCTTGCGACACTGCGACTACGAGTAGCTGAGCGTACTCCCATTGCCACAAGGCAAGGGAGTCATGGTCCACTGTGTGAATCGACGCTGTTTTTACGCCAGGTACGACAGGCCCGGGAACGAATTGGGCATTTGGGTAAAGTGGTGCGGAAAGTCCCCTTTCGCACCGTAGTAAGTCTATCAAGGCGGCAAGAGCTTGACAAGTAGATTCTAAGGACGGCAAAAGCCCTGCTGCACTGTGAATCGGGCCTTAGGGTGAAGGGAGGATTTACCCAGCCCTTGGCGGTCTGGGAACAGCCTGCGGATACCTTTTTTTTTGCGGGCATCAACACTCTTTACATAACATCTGCCACAATAACAAGATATGGATGTCAAAAAATTGAAAAAATCTTATCCACCCGCACTGCTGTGACGATATAATATAAATAGCGGGTAAGACCTGCAATATGCCTCAGGTGCTTCCTTCCATCGGTTGGCTATGAGCCTGGGGAAAACGGATATTGCAGGGTCCGCTATTTTTTTGGCGGCATCTGATCACGACAGATACTCTGTCTCAAATCCGATCTTGTGTTTGTACATTTTATACCACCGTTCATCGCCAGACTCGTACTTCCTAAAAACACCCCAACAGAACAGATCAACTGCTTGCAGGCCTGTGCTTTCTGTTGAACGCAAGTGAATAGTCTCAAAGGCCGTGTTCAGCGGAAGTCCTCCCTGGATATAGTTGGCCATGTATTGATTGAAATCCCTAATTTCTTCTTTGTTCTTACTCCGGTCAACAACTAATTCGACGTTGCTGTGTACATCTGCGAGTGGCAGTTGCTTGAGCAAATGAAGAGCAAGAAAATTGTAAAGTTTTTTCTTTCCCAATTTTGATCGTAGCGATGGATTCACCCGTACCTTATTCAGAGCTAGACAATATATCCGCCAGTCTTCACGTTTAAGGTACCGAAAGAAGGATATCTTATACCGTAATGCTGTGCGTACTCCCTTGAGTTCAATAACTTTCCTGCTCTTGTTTCTTCTCGCGTTTAGCCTTTTCAATGTCCTTGTGACGGCCTTGCGAAAATCCTTCTGGGCGTTGTTTGTATCGCAAATAAGCAAGGTTATAACAAATTTTCTTGTCGTCTTGGACTTGGAAAAATCAAACCCCAAATCCCCGGATTCATCAAGAAAAATAAACATCTGTTAATCGTCCAGCACGCACAGGTTATCTAACACATACACCGTCAATCTTTGGCATTTGGACGCTGCAAACTCAGCCAGATGAGTTGATACGGACGCGGAACAAAACACGCAGGGCCCAAAGAATCTGGGAAGAATCAAAAGTCTGAGTGCTAAAGCTGTCATTGGTGGGGATCAAATGCACACAATCACCCTGGCGACGGTACAACTTGCAGGTTACGCCAACTTGCCCACGCAACTGCACCACGGCTGGCTTGCCATCAAGGGCAGGAACAGAAGGCGAAACTATAACCAAATCAGCAGGGCTAAACTGAGGCAACATACTGTGGCCGTCAATCCGTAAAGCAAAGGCGTCAGGATAACGCTGGCGCACGGCAGGACAGTCCAAAAACTCCGAAACGGCAGCATCAGAAGGCACATTAACCTGAATGAGACTGGCGGTCTGCGAAGAATCAGCAGAACGATCAGTAGCCTGATTAACAGAAGCACTCCAAGTGCCGGCGGTCTCGGCCTTCAAGTAGGCTTCAATGAGCTCGGAAAGCCTATCGGCAGGGGTCCGGGGGGTATCGTTGGGCAAATCCTGCCAGAAAAAAACCACACCCGCAGCCGATCTGCCCAGCACAGGTAACCAGCCCCCACGGCTGTGGCGGTCCGTATCCAAACCTGGGCCGTCAGAAGGGGAAGGGTCAACTGGGCCAAGAACGCCCTCGTCCAGCAAATCCAAGAAGGTCCGGATGACTCGCAACGCGGCTGGATTGGCGGAAACCACGCGGTCAATCTGATCCAAAAGAGACTTACGATCCGTGGGAATAGAATCCGAAAAAGAGCTGTCCGGCTTTTGGCCGGTAATCAACCAATAAAGGTCGGTGCCAGTGGCACGGGCGGCTGCGGACAAAATATCCACGTCAGGGACCCGGTCCTTCTCGTAACGTCTGTACGAAGCAGGACTGAGCCCCAAAGAGCGGGCAAATTGGCCGGCACCACGCGGGCCAAACATCTGCAGACGCAACTGCTTGAGCCGATCAATGACGGCCTGGGCGGTCGGGCTAGGCGGGTTCTTCTGAGGCATGGGCTAATACCCCCAAGAGTGGTTGTTGGTGGGTCAAATATATGCGGGCTATGGGTGGTAGGTCAATGGGAAGTATATTTTTCTGCTTCACGATTGGCCCATTTGCGGGCATAATATACACCGACGAAAGAATCCTTAGCCCATCTGGCGGATCGTAAGCATCATCCGTGAAATGGCGTCGAACTCCTCCGTAAGCAGACACAAACAAGTTGTGAAACTAAGATGAAAAGCTTTTGTCTTTGAGCAGTTCTTTAGCTCAATTACTACGTTACACTGCCTCACCGTCATTGTTCTTGATTATGTGTAGATCTTTGTGTCTGTAATTTCCATACTTATATGCCCACCATAATGGCATATCTACGATACGATCAAATATTGTTATATTTCGATGTGGCGTAATAGCGTACCAGTTTCTAAATTTGGAATCAAAATGGTCGAGCAGGTTATCAATCAGTTTTTGATACTCGCAAAGAACAAAACCAAAACATTTCCTAATATCTTCGTATTCTTTGGCAGTATGTCCCATAGTACTGAAATGGCCAAGAGTATTTTTGCCGTCTCGACCTTGTCGAAGAGAAATCAAAAGTGATTCATGACGATGCGCCAAATCATCTTTTCTGTCCCTCATCTGACGGAACCATTTCTTTGATTGCTGTAATACCTCAATAAGATCTTCAGGTAATTTTCGATTATCGGCTTTGTTAAGTAGGTCATTGAAGCTTTCCGGCACTCCAACCTTGCGTTCGTTGTAATCGTAGAAATATTTAATTACACCTGATACATCATCTAATAATATCCGAAGCAATAAGTAACACACCTTCAGGAAAGCTCTGGCCTGTGCATAAGCGAGATGATCGAATTTGTCAGATGTAGACGGTGTTTCCTCAAGTAGCGTCAAATTATTATCTAAATATGAAAGCATTAATGATAAGTCATACATATTGTCGTTATATGAAACAACCGCTCGGGATATTCTTATAGGAGGTTGGGTTTTCTTAATGTGGTTCATCACAGTAAGCCAATTTCCTATATAACCGCTTAAATTATTCTTATGTGTTATATTTGTTTTTCTACTCTGTGCCATTTCTAATCCCCTTTCATAAGCGGCGTCTAACGACAAGTCGGTCAGGACAGTCTAACATAGTTTATTTTTCTAATACCCAAACCCGGACTTTTTATCAAACCCCAAAATACATCACCGCCAACTCTCTCGAATTTGGCTACATCAAAGCGGCCGACCAAAGCATTCTGGCAGGCCCCCCAGGACGCAGCCTGGGGGTGTTTTGCAGAACAGAAAGGCAGGATTTTTAGCTTGATTCTCCAGACAAAGACGACTATAAGGGCGTTTTCGATCAATAAACGGCGGTCAGTCGGCTGCCTGGAAAGCTGGGAGCAGGTGAAATATGGCTAGGGTATGCGTCTTCACAGGTAAAAAAACACGGGCTGGCGGAAGCAAAGTCTATCGCGGACGAGCAAAATACCTCGGCGGGGTAGGTCGAAAAATCACCGGCCGAAGCAAACGCCAATTCAAGGTCAATATACAGCGAGTGCGGGCTGTAGTAGATGGACGTGTGCAACGAATCAAAGTGTCGGCCAAGGCTATCCGCATGGGCCTAGTGGTCAAGCCACCCAAACGGAACTACAAACCAGAGGCCCAAGAGGCGGCCAGCGAATAAGAATTGCCCCCGGTAACGCCAAGGGCCCCTCGGAAACCGGGGGACAAATCAAAGAGCCCCCCCGATAAATCGGGGGGCTAAACATTTTCAGCCAAACGAGGGCGTGTTATCGTGTCAGCCAAAATAGGGCCAGAGCAGGTGCGGAAAGTAGCTCATCTGGCGCGAATCAAACTGAGCGAATCAGAAGTCGAACAATTCTCCGAACAACTCTCCGATATACTCACCTACGTAGATCAACTTAACGAACTGGACACCAGCAACGTTGAGCCGACCACACATCCGCTACGGCTCAGCAACGTCTTCCGAAAGGACGAGGCAGGAGAGACTCTCTCCAACGAAGCGGCCTTGGCCAACGCACCAAAGAAACACGGGGGGTTCTTCGCGGTACCCAAGGTTCTAGAATAGTCGCTAAGCATATCGAAAAATGGAACTACACGAGCTAACCATCCAGCAACTCTCCGACGAACTGGCCACAAAAACGGTGAGCTCGCGGGAAGTTGTCGAGCAAACCCTCAAACGCATCGAAAAATACGACCCCGTCATACACGGCTATCTGGAAGTACACAGCGAAGCGGCCTTAGCCAGGGCGAACCAAATCGATCAGCGACGCAGCCAAGGTGATAAACTCGGCCCGTTGGCGGGCGTGCCGGTGGCTATCAAAGACAATATGTGCACAACAGAAGGACATACCAGTTGTGCCTCAAAAATACTAGGCAACTTTTGTGCACCGTACGATGCCCATGTGGTCAAAGCACTAAACGCGGCTGACGCGATCATCCTGGGTAAAACCAATATGGATGAATTCGCTATGGGTACGAGTACGGAAAACTCCGGATTCGGTCCCACACGAAATCCGTGGAACACCGAAACGGTGCCGGGAGGATCTTCCGGCGGATCAGCGGCAGTAGTGGCAGCAGAGCTGGCCTATGGGGCACTGGGATCAGACACAGGCGGATCAATCCGTCAGCCGGCAGCGTTCTGCTCAGTAGTAGGCTTGAAGCCAACCTACGGCCGGGTCTCACGATATGGACTGGTAGCCTTCGGGTCGAGCTTAGATCAAATCGGACCATTAACCAAAGACGTAAGCGACGCGGCCCTGCTGCTGAGAACCATAGCCGAGCACGACAAACGCGACTCGACCAGTGTGAATGCAGAAGTGCCCGACTATATGGCTAAGCTAAATGAGCCAATCAAAGGACTCAAGATCGGAGTGCCAAAAGAATACTTTGGGCCGGGGTTGGATGACGAGGTGGCTGAGGCAATCCGGAAGGCACTGGATGTTTATGAATCGGCGGGGGCGATGATCATAGAAATATCCATACCACGATACAAATATGCTCTGGCAGCCTACTACCTGGTGGCACCGGCAGAGGCATCGAGCAACCTGGCTCGCTACGACGGGGTACGCTACGGCTATCGAATCAAAAATCCCAAAGATTATGTTGATATGTATTCAGCCAGCCGGGCAGATGGTTTCGGCCCGGAAGTCAAGCGGCGGATCATGCTGGGAACGTACACGCTCTCGGCGGGATACTACGATGCCTACTACCTCAAAGCACTAAAGGTGCGGACGCTAATCAAAGAAGATTTCGACAAGGCGTTCGAAAACGTTGATTGCGTGGCCGGGCCGGTTACTCCCACGCCAGCGTTCAAACTCGGAGAAAAAATCGACAATCCGCTGAGCCTGTACATGGCGGATATCTATACTGTCACAGCGAATCTGGCGGGCGTGCCGGCAATCAGTATTCCCTGCGGGTTCAGCGCAGCGGGGTTGCCCATCGGTCTACAATTGACGACTAAGCCGTTCACTGAAGACTTACTCCTGCGCATTGCACGAATGTTCGAGTCAGCCACCGACCACCACCTGCCTAGACCAAAGTTACAAGCATGAGCCCACAGAAATCACATACCCCACAATATAGGCCGACCGTCGGCCTGGAAATACACGTTGAGCTGGCAACGGCGAGCAAGATGTTCTGCGCCTGCACGAACAAATTCGGAGATCCGCCCAACACCAACGTGTGTCCGGTATGTCTGGGGATGCCGGGAGTGCTGCCGGTAATGAACCGTAAAGCATACGAGTTTGCAGTACGGGTAGGGTTGGCCCTAAACTGCAATATAGCAACCTATACCAAATGGGATCGCAAAGGATACTACTATCCGGATTTGCCAAAAAATTATCAGATATCGCAATACGATCTGCCGTTGAGCAGTAACGGATACATCGATCTACCAGTGGACTCTCAGGTCAAACGGGTGGGGATAACACGAGCTCATCTGGAAGAGGATGCGGGGAAAAATGTCCACGATCTGCCCGACTGCACCGGAGTCGATCTGAACCGGGCGGGTGTGCCGTTATTGGAGATTGTATCCGAGCCGGATATGAATTCGCCCCAAGAAGTAATGGTCTATGCCCGGGCAATGAGACAATTAGTACGCTACCTCGGTGTATCCGAAGCAAACATGCAGCATGGACATATGCGCTTTGAGCCGAACATCAGCTTGTGGATATTCGATGAAGCTGAAACCGACGGGGGACATTATACGCCAATCGTGGAAGTAAAGAACCTGAACAGTTTTCGGGCATTAGAAAAAACAGTGGTCTTCGAGATCGAACGGCAAATAAACGAATGGCAAGCAGACAGCCAAAACTATCGTATGGACAAGATGTCCAAGCAGAACCGCGGGTGGGATGACGTCAAAGAAATAACGGTCTTTCAGCGGCACAAGGAAGAGGCTCAGGAATACCGGTACTTCCCCGAGCCGGACCTGCTGCCTGTGGAAATCGATGAGGCTTGGCTGAAACAAATCCGCAGTCAAGTGCCGGAACTGCCCGCAGCGAGGCTAGAACGCTTTCAAAAAGAGTTCGGCTTAGAGGCGAAACTGGCCAATTTGCTGACCTCCGAAAAAAGCATCGCCGATTATTTCGAGCAAGCCGTGCGGGCAGGGGCGTCGGCCAAACGAGCGGCAAACATGATTCAGTCGCAAGGCCTGCGTCTGGCGAACGAACGCGGGACAGACGTGGGGAGCCTGGGTGTCTGGCCGGAGCGGTTGGCCCAACTGTGCAAATTGGCGGACGCAGACAAGGTGTCGGCTACGGCGACAGTAGCTATCTTCGAAGCTATGATGGAATCGGAGGATTCAGCTGAAAAAATCGCCCAAGACAAAAACCTGATGCAGGTCTCGGATGCCTCGGAACTGGAGTCTGTTGTTCAACAAGTATTGACTGAAAACACCAAAGCGGTGGAGGATTACAGGGCCGGCGGAAAAAAATCCAAGAAGGCCCGCGGCTTTCTGCTGGGACAAGTAATGCAGAAATCCAAAGGACAGGCCAATCCCAAGGTGGCGGGGGAGATCATTGATAAAAAGGTGCTTGGGTAAAATACCCCAACAAGATCAAAGATCAAAAATACATATAAAAAATCAAAAAGGAAAAAGGAAAAGAAGCACACAACAGAGGAAGAAAAGAACCTCTGGATTCCGCATCGAGTGCGGAATGACAAAAAAACAATTTAGCGGCGGCGCTTGCCCAGCGGGGGAATCGAAACAGGCATACCACGCCTGGTACCCTCGGCAGTTAGTTGCTCGGCGTAGGGGACCGCGGCAACAGCAGCAGCGGCGGCTATGTCCTGCTCCTTGGCCTGGCAGTAGTCCTGGACAATAGCAACGGCCTCCATGGGATCGTCAGTAAGGGTAAATAAATCCAGGTCCGAAGCAGAAATGTTGTGGTAAGTATCAAGCATCTTGGTCCGGACCCAACCAAGCAGGCCCTCCCAAAACTCCGTACCCATCAGAATCAACGGATAACGCTCGACCTTCAGAGTCTGCATCAAAGTCATAGATTCAAAAAACTCGTCCATGGTGCCAAATCCGCCGGGAAAACAAACAATGGCTGTGGCATACTTGATAAACGTTACCTTGCGAGCGAAAAAATAGTGAAAATTCATCGACAAGGTCTGATAACGATTGGCGACCTGCTCCTGCGGCAAAGAAATATTCAAGCCGACACTCTGACCACCGGTTTCAAAAGCACCACGGTTGGCAGCCTCCATGATGCCAGGGCCACCGCCGGTAATGACGGCATAACCGGCCTGGGACATCAAGCCGGCAGTCTGGCGAGCCAGCTTATAAAACTTATTTGTCGGCTTGAGACGGGCCGAACCGAATATAGTCACCGCTGGTTCTATGCCCCTGAGCAGATCGAACGACTCTACAAACTCCGATATATATCTGAATACTCGCCAGGTATCCCCAGCCTGTATCTCGCTGCGTCGACCGTCTGTCATAATTCATACCTCGTATATTTTGCCAGATGATTCCTCCGGTTTTTCATTGTCCTCTTTGTCATGCTTCAGGTCAAGAACCACTGCCTAAAAGTTCGGGCAGTTCCCGGCATTTTAATACCCTGGCAGCGAAGTAGTAAACCAGTACCCCGACGAATAGTCCGGCAGCTAAACGAAGGCCCGAATAGGCCACGGCTGGGCCGACTAAGTGCTCGGTTAGGATAAGGGCACCATAAGCAGCCGCAGCCATCAGGGCGGTAGCCAGTAATACCCGGGGCAGGCAGGCGGCAACCTCGCCCAAAGGGGATGGCGGAACAGCTTGATCCGTCTGAGTAAGGCCCCGAATCCGCTTGTGCAGCAGGCGGGTGAGTATAGCGAGATTCAAGGCGGCACATATAGCTGTCGATAAAGCCAATCCGCCGGTACCCAAGGGCCAAATCAAAATCAAATTCAAAGGGATGTTTAAAAGGACCATCCGGGCGCCAATGCGGACGGGAGTAACAGTATCCTGCAAGGCATAAAAACCACGGACCACCACGTGGACGCCACAATAGGCCCAAATACCCAGGCAATAAAAGGAAAGCGTTGCAGCGACCCGGTGAATGTCCGAGGCATCAAACTCACCCGGACCAATGCCAAAGATAGCAGACAGGCCACCGCCCAGAATAAACTCCACGGCAGGGCGGCTGATGATTATCAGGCCCACACTGGCGGCAAGACCTACAAAAGCAACCTGCCGAAGACCACGGACCAACGTGTCAATCAATCCGGCGTAATCCTTGCGCGCGGCACAAGCAGTAAAATAGGGGAAAATGGCTGTGGCCAAAGCTATCCCGAACACGCCCAAAGGAACATTGTACAGCCGTTGGGCATAATAGAGCACTGAAACGGCCCCGTCAGTCACCGGATAACGAAGGGTCCAGGAACCAATGGTTATCAAGGCTTGGCCCGGCTGGCCCGTGAGCCATGTAACCCATAAGTAATCCATAAGAGCGTTAATCTGCAAAACGCCCAGGCCCAGAATCATCGGGCCGGTGAGCCTGAGGATTCGACGAATCTGCTCCATCTGCGGCTGCCAGAGCCAAGCCAAAGAAACACCCATCCGCTTGAGAGGCACCAACACGAGCACAAGCTGAGCCAAGCCGCCAACCAGTACACCAACACACAGGGCGAAAATCTGCTCGGACGAATCGTCACCCAAAAGGCCCGTGAGCCAAATCGCAGCGACAATCATAAAGACATTCAGAATTACCGGGGCTAAGGCTGGACCTAAAAAATGGTAGCGAGCATTAAGTATTCCACCAATCAAGGCCACCAGGCAAATAAGAATAACATAAGGCAAAACAATGGCGGCCAAAACCAAGGTCAGAGCAGTCTTGGGATCATGGCCAAAAAACCAACCGAGGCCCAGAATGATACCTTCGCCAACCAAGACAATCCCAGCGAGTATTACCACCAGCAGCCATAAGGTAGCTCGCGACAGGCGCTGAGCGAGCTGTTTATCGTCCGAGGCCCGGGCCTGGGAATATACGGGAATAAAGGCGGCTGACAGGGCGCCTTCGCCAAAGAGACGTCGAAACAAATTAGGAACCATAAAGGCCAAAGCCCAACTGTCCATGGTCGATCCGGCACCAAAAACATGAGCAAAGGCTGACTCGCGCACAACGGCCAACACGCGAGATAAAAAAGTGGCCGCGGCCACAATCTTGGCCTTGCCGACAAAGCCGGAGGAAGGTTTTTCCGGTGGGACCATGTTCTTAGCATAGCAGAAATCACGGGGATCAGCCAGTGGTGGGGAAATATCAAAAATCAAAAATCAAATAGCAAATATACATATCAAAATTCAAAAAGTCAGAGAATGTGCGCCCGAACGAGCAGAGCTTTTAGAGTCCCGCCCGTGAAGTCACGGGTATATTAAGGTTTTGTGGAAATCATAAAGATAACCCCCGGCACGTAGGCCGGGGACATTACAAGTGAAAATACCCCCAGGATAAACCTGGGGGCTAAACAACAGATTATACATAATCCACAGAACCTTAATGCACCCGAAGACGCAGGGCAATCGCATCTAAATTCCTTGATCGTCTTGCGT
>JAACET010000183.1 GCA_011682385.1 Actinomycetota bacterium
AAGTGACGGCCGATCTTCGATCCAGGCCCGAATGCATGAGCCCCGCCGCTCCAGTCGGGCCTTGTACCAACGGCCGTATTCAGCAGGAACACCCCGAACCATTTCCAGACCCAGATACTCGTCATGGCCATGGCCAAGACTCTTACTGATTCCCGCCCAGAAATGCTTCGCACGGACCTGCTGGCCGCAGGCGGGAAAATCCAAAGCGTAGTAGTGGTTAGGATCCTGCACGGCGAAAAGAAACTGCACCGCCCCGGTCATGTCTATACGGAAACGGAAGCTCACCCGCAGATCGCCATACGTGCTTTTATGCCTCACGGCCATCAGCGGAATATCCAACGAGTCTGACGGTAGTAATTCACCATCCGGACCATCATGCCAAACACCATTGATGAAGGTCCATTCACTACGATCGAGTAACGTTACTTTCTGTCCCACAAAGATATCCTAACAAACACTAAATCCCAGTAAGGGAAGCGGGTTGACGCGAAGGCACAGGCAATTTCACCGTTTCGCCCGTTCTGGCGGATTCGTATAGAGCTAAAACTATTTCCAGAGATTTTCGCCCTTCTGTGCCGTCCACGAAGGGCTTCCTGTCGTTCTCGATACTGTCGATCATATCACCGAGCGGAGTCTTAGGTATTACTTTCAGCTCCGGCCCTTCCGCACTGTCCCCAAATTCCCACCTCTCCAATCTGTCATTGGCAGTAACAACGGTCCCTTTTTGACCATGAACCAATGCTCGTATGCCTTCACGAGCCGAGCAGACGGCGCTCGTTCCAATAATCGACCCCAAGGCGCCGCTTCTGAACCCAAGGACGGCCACGGCAAGATCCTCAGCTTCGATCTTGTGGGTAGTAGTCCGTCCTGGTAAGAGCAGAAACACTCTCAACATCACCCATGAACCACTGGAGAATATCTATGGGATGGATGGTCTGGTTCATGATAACCCCGCCGCCATCGAGCTGCCAGGTACCCCGCCAGCCTCCCCGGTCGTAGTATTCCTGAGAGCGATATTTCTTGTAAATGGCTTCCCCCAGCACCAGCTTGCCCAACAACCCCATTTCGATAGCCTTCTTGGCCTTGAGGATATCCTGACTGAACCGCAAAGGATAATGCACCGCCAATTTCACCCGGTTCCTTGCACACTCCTCTATCATCTCGTCTGCTTTGGCCAAGCTGATCTCCATCGGCTTTTCGACCAGCACGTGTTTGCCCGCCCTGGCAGCCGCCACCGTTATCTCCCCATGCAAGCCACTGGGAGTTGAGATCACTACCACATCGACATCATCCCTGGACAACAGTTCGTGATAGCCTCGATACCAGGGCACGTCATAGTTATCCGAAAAGGACTGGCCGCTTTGTTCCGATATGTCTGCAACGGCAGCAAGCACAGCGTCTTTCTGGGCCGCTATTTGCTCGCAGTGATCGCGGCCAATAGCTCCCAAACCGATAACCCCAAAGCGAATCTCGGAATTGCTCATTTATCAGCTCCTAGTGTTCTTCCAGCGCCACCGCGGTAGCTCCGTCGATATAGACAGTGCCACCGGGCAGACGAGCACGAAGATTGAAGTATAACCTTAGTCGGCCCGTCGCATCAGCGGGAATTCGCCGCTTGCCCGAGATGAAATGCCACGAGCCATGACCCGGATGATAGTCGGACATTGTAACAGTATACCTGCCTGCCTCCTTGTCGTAACCCACCAGGGACATACCTACCGCCATTCTTGAGTCGGCCTTGACCCAGGCACCAAAGTAGACTGTCTTTCCCCTGCACGAATCCAGGGGGATATCCTGAGTGATCCAACAATAAGTAGGAGGAGAATCTGTGGCCAGCGAGTAGGAACCGTCTTTTACCGTCGTACTGTTCCGGGAAAGGGCGCCATTGGAACGCCACTCGTTGGGCAGCATACTGCCTTCAGGCCATCCCTTTGGGGCAGGATGCCACTTTTCGAAATCGCCGTTCTTCAAGATATTTTTCGCCGATACGACTTTCGCATATAACTCCGCTTTCTTAGCTGGCATAGGGACGTCTGCAACCTGATTCAACACATGCGGCTTGCGGCAGTTGCGCATAGCGTCTGTATAAGCCTGAGGAAACTCCGAATGAGGACATAACGAACATTGCCGACCCTGACGGGAGAGGTTTTCCGGACGGGTCAGTTCCGGATTAAAGAAATATTTAGGATGCCAGACGTAAAGCCAGACATAACGATCCGTGGCTCGCAGGGCGTCATACAACGTGTGTTCGAATCGCCAGGGACTCCTGTAGTTCTTGTCAAAATCCTCCGGCTTAGTGTGCCAGCCGCCGTACCACCGGGGTTCGGTATCAACCCATAGGCCAAGTGAATGCTGGATATTTTTAAATCCATATCGCTGTGCTTCCTCTTTCAGCCCGGAAAAGGTCGCGTAGGTATTGGACCAATAGGCGGTCTCTATCCCATCGATGATGGTAGCCTTTCCCCGCCCCTCAAGCATACCTTGAACGAAAGGCGGTACGAGTGCCCAGTCAGGATCAGGTCTTTGAATGAGACTAGATTTTGTCCTTCGCCATTTGCCTGTATCCGGAATTATAACGATGGTGATATCCGGATAGACGGCCGTGACCGCCTCCATCCACTCTCGACCGCGCTTGCGGACCTGGGCGGCAACTTCCTCGAGACTTCTTTTGTCCTTGTCTGGGCGGGCATCATAATTGAACGGCTTTTCCCAAGGACCCGGACCGCCTCGATAGTATTCGACGTCGAAGTAGAAGCCTTTGAACCCTGCTTCTTTGGCCAACTGCGCTATCACGGCACCATTCTGGGCCACAACAGACCAGTTCGGATCAAACCAGTCCAGGCAGCCTTCTTTCGGATTGGTGAACCTGGCCCCACGGGCGTGAGCTGCGAACTGAATAAAATTGTCGGTGAAGCGACTGAACTGCGTGGCCTTCAGGTCGGCCAGGGCCTGCCTGAAATCATCCCGTTTGAACTGCCGTCCGCCGAAGAACATGTCCTCCTGGCCGGTCCTGGCGAAGGTCCAGTCGTCA
>JAACET010000106.1 GCA_011682385.1 Actinomycetota bacterium
CTGATCAATTGTACGATGGCCTTCGGACATTACCCAAGCAGT
Organism: Actinomycetota bacterium; assembly: GCA_011682385.1. Taxonomy (GTDB): domain Bacteria; phylum Planctomycetota; class Phycisphaerae; order JAACET01; family JAACET01; genus JAACET01. The sequence continues at coordinate 43 of JAACET010000106.1, forward strand.
ATGACACAGAGAAATTCGCAGCCCATCTGGACCAAAGATGGGGAGCAGACCACCTCAACAAGAACGCCCATGTCACCTTGCAAGTAACAGGGGCGGATAAAACTGGGGAACTAGGATTCGAACCTAGACTAAGTGAGCCAGAGTCACTCGTGCTGCCATTACACTATTCCCCAACAAAACACAAAGTCTAATTCCAAAAACACCTCCGGTCAATACCTAAGCCCAACTTATTGACTGTCGGGTGCAGACCGGCCAAGATTCTTCTTCCCAAAACGGCCCCAGTTGGTACACTTGGGCTTTTGCGGATTCATGACTTTTTTCCAGGAGAACAGAACTATGAAAGTGCCAACCGGAAACATCGTTCTCAAGGCTTGTGAGAAACACACGCTGGTGCCGGCCTTTAATATTCCCTACATACCCATGATGGCCCCAGTAGTGCAGGCCTTGGAGAAAACCAATACCTTCGGATTGATCCAGGTGGCCAGGCCGGAATGGGAAAAATTCGAAGCTAAGAGCCTGCGGGCTATTCGTGATGAATACGAAAAAGTGAAAAATGAACGCTTTACACGTCTGCATCTGGATCATGTGCCGGTGATTGACGAAGATGGGCTGAGGGTTGATTTTGAAGCCATTATTGCCGAGGCCATCGATCTGGGATACGAGTCGGTGATGGTGGACGGATCACGTCTGGAGCTGGATGAGAATATCGCCGCTACCGCACGGGTGGCGGAGATGGCCCATAAGGCGGGCATTTCCGCGGAAGGTGAACTCGGAGCGGTGCTCGGCCATGAAGCTGGGCCTCTGCCGCCATACGAGGAGCTTTTTGCCAGCGGACAAGGTTTTACCGATCCACAGCAGGCTAAGCGCTTTGCACAGGAATCCAAAGTCGATTGGCTCTCTGTGGCCTTCGGTAACATACACGGGGCGATTTCCGGAGCTGCAAAATCGCAGAAGAAACTTGCGGCGAGATTGAATATCGAGCATTTGGACCGGCTTCGCGAGGCAACCAATGTTCCCCTGGTGCTGCACGGTGGCTCGGGCATACAGAAACACTGCCTGCTGGAGGCTGTTCAACACGGCATCGGCAAGATCAACATAGGTACAACGATCCGGCAGGCCTACGAAGTGCTTCGCGAGGAGTCGATAGAAAAGGCTCAAGAAAATGTGTGCAATTGCGTCGTGGAGCTTGTCAGCAATGAACTGGAAATAGCCGGCACAGCCGCAGTGTTGGCTGCCTAAGTCGGCGAATGCTCAACTCATTCTATGGGAGACCAGATATGGCGAATAACAAGACCACGTTCGCGCTATTCTTCGGCAACCGAGGGTTTTTCCCCGCGTCACTTCAGGCTAACGCCCGCAAGCAGATGCAGCAGTCGTTGAAAAAACTGGGACATAAAACAATCGTCCTGGATGCCAAGGCTACGCGTTACGGGGCAGTAGAAACCCCGGAGGAAGGACAACGCTACGGGAACTTCCTGCGCAAGAACCAAGGCAAATACGGCGGTGTAATCTTGTGTCTGCCGAATTTCGGAGATGAAACCGGGGCGGTGGCGGCCCTGAAAGATGCCGGTGTGCCTATCCTGGTGCAAGCCTATCCCGATGATCCGGACAAGATGGCCCCGGCGCTTCGCCGTGATGCTTTCTGCGGAAAGTTCTCAGTTATGGATGTGTTCTGTCAGTACGATGTACCGTTTACGGCTCTGACGCCGCACACCGTGCACCCCAATAGCAAGGCATTTGCAGCCAATGTCGACTATTTCGACCGGCTGTGCCGTGTCTATAACGGCATGAAGGAAATAGTGGTTGGGGCTATCGGGGCCAGGACCACAGCCTTCAAAACCGTTCGCTTCGATGAACTAGCCCTGCAACGGTACGGCGTCACAACCGAAACGTTGGATCTGTCCGACATCTTCGCCCAAATCAAAGCACTCAAGAGCAGTTCCGCGAAGGTCAAAAGAAAAGCCGAGCTTTTGAAAAAGACCTCTTCCTGGAAGGGTGTGCCCAAGGCGGCCTTTGAACAATTGACCAAACTGGCAGTGGTGCTGGACGACGTTATCCGGCAGTACCGGATGGATGCCTTGGCCTTTCGCTGTTGGATAGAAATCCAGCAGCAGCTCGGTATCTCCCCATGCGTGGTGCTGGGACTGTTGAATGAGCGGCGGATAGCGGCGGCCTGCGAAGTAGACGTCTGCAACGCCGTGACTATGAGAGCCCTGTCACTGGCGTCGGGGAACGCCCCGGCCTGTCTGGATTTGAATAACAACTATGCAGATGAACAAAACAAATGCATTCTCTTCCACTGTGGTCCAGTGCCGTCGAGTATGATGACCAACAAGGGCTGTATCACCGACCATTCAATCATAATGAACGCCGTGGGAAAGGGCTGTGGCTACGGCTGCCGGCAGGGCCGGATAAAGCCGACGCCATTTACCTACGGTAGCGTAAAAACCGAGGATGGCAAAGTCTGCATGTACCTGGATGAAGGGCGGTTCACCGAGGACCCCATTGCGGATGATTTCTTCGGATGTGCCGGCGTCGCGGAAATTCCGAGCCTGCAAGAAAAACTCCAAGCAATCGGCTATCTCGGTTATCGACATCACACCAGCGTTACGTCGGGCCATGTCGCTGAACCAATGTACGAAGCCCTGGAGAAGTATCTGGGATACGAGGTAACTCTACTGTGAGCCTGCTAGGCATAGATGTGGGAACAACCGGCTGTAAAGCGGCGGCCTTCTCAGACGAAGGACGCTGTTTGGCAATCGCCTACCGGGAGTATGCCACCATCTATCCGAAGCCGGGCCGCGTAGAGTTGGATAGTCGGCATGTTCTTGAGCAGGTCTGGAAGGCAGTCGCGGAGGTGGCTGCCCAGACGCAGAACGATCCAATCAGGGCCCTTTCCGTCAGCACTATAGGCGAGGCTATGACGCCCGTCTCGATGGATGGAAAAATCCTTGGCAACTGCATACTGATGTTTGACGATCGCGGAGCACAGTACGCGGACCAACTGACCGAGAAAATCGGTCAGCAAGCCTTCTACGAGATCAACCCCAATATCCTGGGTGGATACTACTCGCTGCCGAAACTACTTTGGCTACGAGACAATGATCTGAAATTCTACGAGCGGGCAGAAAAGTTCCTGCTCTGGGGCGATCTGGTGCTCTTTGCTCTGGGCTGTGAGCCGTTGACCAGCTATTCGCTGGCCAACCGAACTCTGCTGTTCGATATTCGTCAGGAAGATTGGTCCGATAAGCTGCTGGAGCTGACCGGGATCCAGCGGTCCAAGCTGCCCAAGTGCGTGTCCAGCGGGACGGTCGCCGGAACAGTCAGCGATAGCATGGCGGCACGACTGGGGCTGCCAAAGGGCGTCCAAGTGGTAGTGGGTGGGCACGATCAGTGCTGCAACTCGTTCGGCGCGGGAATCCATGAACCGGGCAAAGCGGTCTGCGGTATCGGTACCGTAGAATGCATCACCCCAACCTATAACTATATTCCTGACGCTGCAACTATGCTGGCCAACGGGCTAAACGTAGAACATCACCTTTTACCCGGCTTGTATGTCTCCTTTTTGTATAATCAGGCTGGATCACTGGTCAGATGGTTTCGGGATGCGTTTGCTGGGGGTGATAAAAAAATACTCAAAGAGGATACGGATATCTACGACGTACTCACGGCAGAAATGCCTGCTGAGCCAACGTCACTGCTGGTTCTGCCCTATTTCAGCGTTACCGGGCCGCCGGGCTTTGTGGCCAACGCCTCGGGGGCGATAGTCGGCTTGAAGAACAGCACCAAACGGGGAGAAATACTCAAGGCCATCATGGAGAGCGAAACATTTTATTTCCTGGAAAGCATCCAGGCACTAAAGTCCCTGGGTATCGATGCCACCGAATTCATTGCCACCGGCGGGGGAGCGAAGTCAGATGCCTGGCTGCAAATAAAGGCGGATATCCTGGGCGTGCCTTTCGTCAGGCTACTCAACACCGAAGGCAGCGTGGCTGGTGCGGCTATGCTGGCCGGTCTGGCCAGCGGTGTTTATAATAATCCAAGTGAGGCGGTGCAATGCTTCGTGCACAGAGAAAAGGTCTTTGAACCGAACCTGAGCAGAAATAAGGCTTACCAAGAAAGATACGAGTTGTACCGGCAGCTTTATCCGTGTCTGGCAGGGTTGTTGGCCAAACTCTGATACGGAGTTCGAGGAAGAAACGGAAAGAACTCACCACGAAGATCACGAAGGACACGAAGGGGGAAACAAAGAAACGGGAAGAAAGGCTCAAAGCAGAGAAGAAAAAAGAAAGACCGGATTCCGCATCAAGTGCGGAATGACAAGAAAAGATCACCGGGCCATTAATTAATTATCAGTCGGCGTGTGAGCCCGCAGTAGCAGCTAACCTAACATTACTTGCCCGCCGGTGACGGGTAGGGCTTGGCCAGTCTCATATTCCTGTTCAATAAGATAATATACAGCCTTCATTACGTCGGCTGTCGTGCATCCCCGGCCCATAGGGACCCTGTCTTCGTAGGCCTTACGGACGTCCTGGACGTTCTGGGCGCCGGGTATTTTGTCAGCCCGTAGATATTGCACAAAAAGGCCGTTGTCGGGATCGGACCAAAGCGGGCCATCAAAGAAATTGCCCGGACAGATCGCATTGACCTTGATACCGTCTTCAATTAATTCCAAGGCAAATGATTGCGTCAGCCCGATAGCACCGAACTTGCTCCCGGCATAAGCTGCATTGCGATTCGATCCGACCAGGCCGGACTTGGAATTAATCTGGATGATGTCGCTGTAGATCCCCGGTCGAATGAGATGCTGGACGGCCATGATCGGTGCAAACTGCCGAACGCAAAGAAAATATCCCTTGTAGTTCACTCTAGTGACAAAATCGAAGTCTTCTTCCGGCTGAGTCTTAACGCTTTGGGCCTCCAAAACGCCTGCGTTGGAAATCAATATATCCAGTCCGCCGAAGTTGCACACAACGTCATGGGCGGCCTGGGCGACAGAGCTGCTATCGGTAACATCAAGGGGCAATCCAATGGCCCGGTCCGGGCCAAATTGCCCACACAGTGCGTTTGCGGCACTATCTACACCTTCAATGTTCACGTCCGTCAGGGCTACGAACGCACCCTGTGCGACGAGGCTATGAGCAATCTCCAGGCCGAAACCCTGAGCTGCACCGGTGACCACGGCTACCTTGTCTGCGACCCGGCCAGTCCGCTGATCGGTCGCATGGTCGAGTCGGCGAAACAGGCCCAGGCCCTCAACCAACACGGTCCGGGCCTTACTGTCCGATATGCTTCTCCGCAGGGCATCAACGATTTGTGCAGTTGAGGCCTCGGCCGGCAGAGCTATACGCAGATCGCAAGAATCATCGGCTGGAGAATCCTCATAGCGCAGTACGCCCAGCGATCTATCCCCAGCGGTCAGGCCGCGCAGAGCCGGGCCGACAATGTCAATCAGTGCACGCTTGTCCATAGGTACCGTCCCGCTTAGGAACTCATCCATTCCGTGTGGAAGCTGCCCGGCTTATCCAAACGCTCATAGGTGTGAGCACCAAAATAATCCCGCTGGGCCTGGATCAGATTGGCGGGCAGGCGTTCCCTGCGATAACTGTCGAAATAGGCTAACGATCCGCTTATGGCCGGGACCGGAACGCCCGAATCCACAGCTAACTTGACGACCATACGCCAATTGTCCTGCCGGCTGGTCACGGCTTCGCTGAAGAACTTATCTATCAGCAAATTCGGTAAGTCGGCGTTGCGCTGATAGGCCTGCTTAATCAAGTCCAGGAACTTGGCCCGGATTATGCACCCGCCCTTCCATATGCGAGCGATTTGGCCGTAGTTCAAGTTCCAGCCATACTCCTTGTTGGCTTCCCGCAGCAAGGCCATGCCCTGAGCATACGAAGTGATCTTGGAGGCATAGAGGGCCTCACGCACGGCCTGAATCAGACCGGCCTTATCGGGGGTGTAGTTGGCTGTCGGACCGCTGAGGATCTTACTGGCGGCGACACGCTGGTCTTTAAAGGCTGACATGGTGCGAGCTACGACCGCGGAATTGATAGTCGGAGTGGGGACGCCAAGGTCCAGGGCACTCTGGGAAGTCCATTTGCCGGTACCCTTTTGGCCGGCCTTGTCCAGGATAATATCCACCAGTGGTTTGCCGGTGTCGTCGTCCTTTCTGGCCAGGACGGCTGCTGTAATCTCAATCAGATAGGAGTCCAGCTCGCCCTTGTTCCACTCAGAAAATATCTCGGAAAGCTCAGGGGCCTTCAGGCCCAGAACGCTCTTGAGGATATCGTAGGCCTCGCAGATCAGTTGCATGTCGCCGTACTCGATTCCGTTGTGCACCATCTTTACGTAGTGACCGGAGGCCCCGGGACCTATATGGATGCAGCAGGGGCCGTCGTCCACCTGGGCGGATATCTTGGTCAGGATATCTTCCACCATCAGGTAGGCTTCCTTGGGGCCGCCGGGCATGATGCTGGGGCCCTTGAGAGCGCCTTCCTCTCCGCCGCTGACGCCGGTGCCGATGTAGAGAATTCCCTTGGAGGCCATGTCCTCGCTGCGGCGGGCGGTGTCCTTGAAGAAGCTGTTGCCTCCGTCGATCAGCAGATCGCCCTTGTCCAAATGCCCTACGATGCTGTTAATCATCGCGTCCACGGGTTCACCAGCCTTGACCAGGAGAATAATTTTTCGCGGTTTTTCCAGCGACCCGACGAATTCCTCCACGGTCTTGGCACCGACGATATTCTTGCCCTTGGCTTTGCCGGCGATAAAAGCCTCGGTCTTTGCTGTGGTACGGTTAAAGACCGCTATGGGAAAGCCTTTGCTCTCGATGTTCAGGGCCAGGTTCTCCCCCATGACCGCTAATCCTACCAGACCGATCTTCTGCTTGGACATTGCTTCTCCAATATAGACTATAGGTGCCGCTGTGGCTGTCGCTGCAGCCAAACTGATAGACCCAGGATTATAGATTTCATTCGGCCCGGCGTCAATTGTAAATACCATTCGAGGCTATGCAGGCTTGACAAAACGGCAGTCCAGCGGCTAGGCTGTTTTTACTCGGTATTGGGCAGATTTTTTTCGCTTGTATCCCGTTGGCAAATGTCTAAGAAAAATCGAAACAAATTAATTGATCTGCTGCAGTACCTGGCTCTGCGCTCGTTCGGTATGTGCGTTCAGATGTTCAGCATCGATACCGCTCTGTTCCTCGGACGGGTGGTGGGCGATCTGGTCTATTGGTCTTATCGC
>JAACET010000107.1 GCA_011682385.1 Actinomycetota bacterium
TATGAGGTGGCTCTGGTAGAGCGCCAGGCGAGCATCGGGGGGCACATGTCCATGCTGGATGAAACGTTTCCGACGCTGGACTGTTCGCAGTGCATCCTTACGCCGCGGATGGTCGAGATAATGCAGAGCAAGAATATCACCCTGCACTCCTACTCGGAGGTGGAGCAGGTTGACGGGTACGTAGGGAATTTCAAAGTGAAGGTCCGCCAAAAGGCCCGCAGCGTCGACATGAGCAAGTGTACCGGCTGTGGGGATTGCTGGAACAACTGCATGGCTCGCAACAAGATCAGCGAACCGTCGGGGACGGTAGTAGCCCAGGAGACTCCAGCCCATATCGTCCGGAAGGTGGATGCTTTGCTTGAGAAGTACACCGACCGGGCGGGAATGGTAATCGGGCTCCTGCAGGATATTCAAAGCGAGTTCAACTACCTGCCCCAAGATGTGTTGATGTACCTCAGCGCCAAGTCGGAGATACCGTTGAGTCGATTGTACGCTGTGGCTCGCTTCTATAACGGATTCAGCTTAAAGCCCAGGGGCAAATATATCATTCGTGTATGTCTGGGTACAGCGTGTCATCTGCGTGGCGGCGGGCAGGTAGCAGATGCCGTGGTTCGCGAGCTGGGTATTGAACACGGGGAAACGACCAAAGATAAGCTCTTCACTCTGGAGCGGGTGAACTGTTTGGGAACTTGTGCCTTGGCTCCGGTGATTACGGTGAACGATAAATATCATGGTAAGATGACGGTGGGCAAGATGATGAAGGTTTTAGAAGAATGCGTCCAGGAGAAACCTGAGCAAGCGTGCGTAGAGGAGGCCCAGAGCGTATGACAGTGGCAACTCGACTGGCGAATGCCGGCGACTTGGCGTCGTTACGGCGTAAGATTCTGGCCGACAGGGAGTCTACGAAGATTGCCATTTCGGTCTGCGCCGGCACGGGCTGCCGGGCTCAGGGCAGTATGGAGTTGTTCGAAGAGTTTCAGCGTGAGCTTCAGAACCAGGATTTGACGGACGTGGAGGTCCGGGCGACGGGTTGTCACGGTTTTTGCGAGCAGGGTCCGCTGGTAGTGATCTTTCCCCGCAAGATATTCTACAGGGGCGTGAAGGTTAAAGACGTTTGCCGGGTGGTCGAAAAAACTATCCGTAACGACGAAGTAATAGATTCGCTGCTGTTTAAGGACCCCGCTACCAAGAAGAAGTGCCTTTTGGAGAACGAGGTCCCGTTTTACGCCAAGCAGCAGCGCATTGTTTTTCGCAACAATGGGAAGATCGATCCAACAGAGATTGATGACTACATTGCGGCTGACGGATATGCGGCCCTGGCTAAGGCTCTGACAGAGATGTCCGCTGAGCAAGTGATCGGGGAGGTCTCCCAAGCGGGACTGCGCGGGCGTGGCGGCGGTGGATTCCCCACGGGCAGGAAGTGGGATATTTGCCGAAGCCAACCGGGCGATGAGAAGTATGTTATCTGCAACGGCGACGAGGGCGACCCCGGAGCGTTCATGGATCGCAGTATCATGGAGGGCGACCCCAACAGTGTGCTGGAGGGAATGACCATCGGGGCCTACGCCATAGGTGCCAGCAAAGGATATGTCTACGTGCGGGCGGAATATCCGCTGGCAGTAACTAACCTGTTGATTGCTCTGGAACAGTCGCGCTCGCTGGGGTTGCTGGGCGAGAACATCTTGGGTAGCGATTTCAGCTTCGATGTGGAAATTGTTCGCGGGGCGGGGGCATTCGTCTGTGGTGAGGAAACGGCTCTGATCGCCTCTGTGCAGGGGGATATCGGCAGCCCCCAACAGCGTCCGCCTTATCCGGCTCAGGCAGGCTTATGGGGCAAGCCGACGAATATTAATAATGTGGAGACCTGGGCCAACGTGCCGGTGATTATCGATAAAGGGTCTAAATGGTTTGCGGGCATGGGAACAGAGCACTCCAAGGGAACCAAGGTCTTTTCGCTGGTGGGCAAGGTGCTCAACACTGGCCTGGTAGAGGTCCCGATGGGTACGACACTGCGGGAGATCGTGTACGATATCGGCGGGGGCATTCCGAAGAAGCGGAAATTCAAGGCCGTGCAGACGGGCGGACCTTCGGGCGGATGTATTCCGGAGTCTCTGCTGGATCTGCCGGTGGATTTTGAAAAGCTCACTGAGGCTGGGGGGATGATGGGTTCAGGCGGACTTATCGTCATGGATGAGCGGACCTGCATGGTGGATGTGGCTAAGTACTTCCTGGCCTTCCTGGTGGACGAATCGTGCGGCAAGTGCAGCCCCTGCCGTGAAGGCGTTATGCAGATGCACAGTGTGCTCTGCCGCATTGTAGAGGGCAGGGGCCGTGAAGGTGACATTGAGCTTCTGGAACAGTTGGCAGCTTATGTGAAGGAATCGTCACTGTGCCAGTTGGGTGGAACCTCGCCAAATCCGGTACTGTCCACCTTGCGGCACTTTCGCAACGAGTACGAAGCTCATATTAAGGATAAGAAGTGTCCGGCTGGAGTGTGTAAAGCCCTGGTACAATTTGAGGTTGATGCTGAGTTATGCAAGGGCTGTGGGCTCTGCTTGCGGGATTGTCCTACGGAGGCGGTTATTGGTGAGAAGAAACAGCCTCATAAAATTGATTCGGAACTGTGCATTAAGTGTGGCCTGTGCTATGAAGATTGCCCGTTTGACGCGGTTGTAGCAAAATGACAGAAAAAACGATCAAACTAACGATAGATAATCAAGAGGTCCAGACCGAGGCGGGCCAGACCATCCTGGATGTGGCCAAGTCGCTGAGCATAGAGATCCCCACACTGTGTTATCATCCGGCGGTTCCTTCAGCCGGTGCCTGCCGAATATGCGTGGTGGAGATTACCGCAGGCGCCAGGGGCGGACTGGTCCCGGCCTGTTCTTATCCAGCCCAGGATGGGTTAGAAATCCAAACCGACTCCGAGCGGGTTAGGCAGTCGCGGAAGATGACTCTGCAACTGCTCTTGGCTCGCAGCCCCGGAGCGAAAATAATTCGGGAAATGGCTGAGCAGTACGGTTGTGAAGAACTTCCGCTGGAGCGAAAAGATGATGACTGTATTATGTGCGGGTTGTGCGTGCGGGTCTGCCAGCAGATTATAGGGACGGCGGCGGTGTGCTTTGCCGGGCGAGGGCCGGATCGCGAGGTCTCTACACCCTATAAACTTTTGTCGGACGTATGCATCGGCTGCGGAGCCTGTGCCTTTGTTTGTCCGACTGGGGCTATCGACCCGGCTGAATTTTGCTCGAACCCGCTGGAGAAGATTGCCAACGAGTTTAACTGCGGAATCGATAACCGCACACCGGTTCATATTCCCTTCCCCCAGGCAGTGCCAAACAAGCCGGTGCTGGATCGAGACAACTGCATCCATTTCCGTACTGGTGGGTGTGGGGTATGCAAGGAAACATGCCCGGCTGGGGCTATTGACTACGAGATGGAAGACCAGGTAGTAGAAGAGGACGTGGGGGCGATTATCGTAGCCACTGGTTATAAGCTGTTCGACACGAAGGTCTTTGAGGAATACGGCTACGGTAAATACCCGGACGTGGTCAGCAGCCTGGAATTTGAAAGAATGGTCAGCGCCAGCGGGCCGACGGATGGGCAACTCTATCGGCCAAGCGACGGCAAGGAGCCCAAAACCATTGTCTTCCTGCAATGTATAGGTTCGCGGCGGGAAAAGGGCGGGGTGCCGTACTGCTCGAAGATATGCTGTATGTACACAGCTAAGCACACCATTCTTTACAAGCATAAAGTACACGACGGGCAAGCCTTTGTGTTCTATATGGACATCAGGTCGGCTGGCAAAAACTACGAGGAGTTCGTACGGCGGGTGCTGACCGAGAAAATGGCTACGTATCTGAGGGGCAGGGTTTCGAAGGTATTCCCACGGAACGGCAAATTAGTGGTTCGCGGGGCCGATACCCTTAGCGGCGGCCAGGTGGAGATATCAGCTGACATGGTGGTGTTGGCCCCGGCGATGCAGCCTTCGCCCGGTGTGCAGGAGCTGGCTCAGAAACTGCGGGTCGGTTATGACCAACACGGCTTCCTCTTGGAGGCACATCCGAAGCTCCGACCGGTGGAAACGAATACGGCGGGAATCTTCTTGGCTGGGGCTTGTCACAGTCCCCAGGATATTCCGGACTGCGTTGCCCAGGCTTCTGCCGCGGCGAGCAAGGCCCTGGGACTGGTATCTCATAAGCAACTAACCCGCGAGCCGACCATCGGCGTGGTTAACGAGCTGTCCTGCAACGGCTGTTTTGAGTGTGAAAATGTTTGTGCTTACAAGGCTATTGAGCACAAGGAGCTGCGTGACCGCGCTGGTAATCTGACGGCCATCCTAGCCCATATTAATGAGGGGCTCTGCCAGGGCTGTGGGGCCTGTGCGGTTACCTGCCGTTCGAAGAGTATCGAGGTGCAGGGCTACCGGGATGATCAGATGTTTGCGGAAATCAATGCTATTGGTCGGTAAGGTGATATGAGCAAGGAACAACAGAATAAGAGTGAGAAGTCTCAGTGGCAGCCGCGGATTGTGGCTTTCTTGTGCAATTGGTGTTCATACGCCGGAGCGGACTTGGCTGGTATGAGCCGACGGGGCTATCCAGCCGCCATAAAGGTGATCCGTGTGCCGTGCTCCGGAAAGGTGGATCCGATGTTTGTGTTGAAAAGTTTCGAGCGCGGGGCAGACATGGTGCTGGTCTCGGGCTGCCATCCGGGTGATTGCCACTACGCCAGCGGCAACTACCACGCCCGCAGGAAACTGCTGGCCTTTCGAGAGCTGCTGGACTTTTTGGGAATAGATCAACGGCGATTCAAGATTTCCTGGGTCTCGGCGGCTGAGGGAGCAAAGTGGTCGTCACTGGTAAAAGAGATTACCGCTGAAGCTCAAGCCCTGGGACCGTTCGAGACTTTTGCCACCATGCTGCAGGGAGAACCGAGCTGATGAGTGCTAACGGCACAATAACCCAAGCGCTGCGTGAGGCAGCGGCCCAAATGCTCTCTGACAAGAAGGTGGGCGTGGTCATAGGATACGGACGGGACGAGGGCCAGGAGTTTTCGACGCCCGTGTTCCTGCGCAAAGCTGAAGAAGTCGAACGTCTGGTCTTCGATGATCTTTGTTTCGGAAATTTGGCGGTCTATCTGTCCAGACCCGCAATACGCAAGATGGGTAAAACAGGGATTGTGGTCAAAGGCTGTGATTTGCGGGCGGTAAATGTGCTGTTGCGAGAGAATGTGATCAAACGCGAAGATGTGCTGCTGATCGGGGTTCACTGCGGTGGCCTGGGTGAGCCGCGGTTGCCCAAGTGCTTGGTATGTGAAGTGCACTCACCGACCGGATGCGACGTGGTGGTGGGTGAAGCAATCGAACAGCCGGAAGTGAAGGCTGAGCAAAGATACACGAAGGCGGACGAGATTGAAGCTAAGCCGGTGGAGCAGCGCTGGGAGTTTTGGCAAAAGCAACTGAGCAAGTGCATCCGCTGTTACGCGTGCAGGCAGGTTTGTCCGCTGTGCTATTGCAAGCGGTGCATTATTGAAAAGAACACGCCCCAGTGGGTGGAAACCAGCCCCCATGTGCGGGGCAATTTGGCTTGGCATGTGGCCAGGGCTCTGCACTTGACGGGTCGTTGCGTGGGATGTGGCGAGTGCGAGCGGGTCTGCCCCATGGACATTCCCCTGGGGGCGATCAACCAGAAGATGGCTAAGGTTGTGGACGAACGGTTCGGTTTCCGTTCAGGGTTTTCGGCTGAAGATGAGGCTCCGTTTACAACCTTCTCCACGGAAGATTCCGAAGAAGGTATTCTGTAAGGTTGGAAGAAATGGGCGAACAGAAACTCTATCAAGCGTCGGCAAACTGGCTCAAATCAGCAGTGGATGCCTTGTGTGCCGCTGGGGTTGAAGTGTTGGCTCCGACACAGACAGACTCGGGCAAGGTGGACCTGGCTCGGGTTACTTCGTCCGAGCAGGTCATTGGGAGCTACGCAAACACGGCCTTTCCTCTTAAGCGGCTATTTCTTCCCATGAGCGAAGTACTGCTGAAATACGAGAAAGGCGAAAATGGAGATGTGGACCTGGAGCCCGAATCCGCAGAAGCGAAAGAGTTGGTAATACTGGGTTGTCGGCCCTGCGATGTGGCTGCCTTGGGGATGCTGGACAAGGTTTTCCAGTGGGACTACAGCGACGTAGCTTACCAGCAAAAACGGGATCGAACGACAGTGGTATCTTTGGCCTGTACCGAACCGAGCCCGGAGTGTTTTTGCACTTCGGTGGGCGGTTCGCCACAAGGTAGCGAACAAAGCGATGTGTTGGTGTTTGGCAACGCGGACAACACAGCTCTCATGCAGGTCAACACAGCCAAGGGGGAAAAGTTCATCGAACGACTTGCTGATGCGGTTACACCTGCACCAGAGGGCACTAAACTTCCTGAGCCTGCAGAGCTTGAGCGAAAGTTCAATCCTCAAAAGGTCAAAGGTTGGCTGGACGATAATTTTGAGAGTGACTTCTGGGTTGAGAACTCGCTCGGTTGTTTGGGATGCGGCACATGCAGCTACCTGTGTCCAACCTGTCACTGTTTCGATATCGTTGATGAAGCGAGCTGGAACCGGGGCCAAAGGCGGCGAAACTGGGACTGCTGTTCGTTCAGTCAGTTCACGTTGCACGCATCGGGGCACAATCCACGGCCCAACCAGGCGGCAAGGTATCGCCAAAGACTAATGCACAAGTTCAAGTATTTTCCGGAACGCTTCGGACTCTTGGCCTGCGTGGGGTGTGGTCGCTGCCTGAAGAACTGTGCTGTCGGACAGAACCTTATAGCTGATCTGGCGGATATCGAGTCTAGGTAGAAAGGCCTGTACTATGGCGATCAAAAACACTTCCACGGTTGATCAGGTGCTGACGCCGTTGGATTATCAACCATCAAAGATGCGCATCGAGCGGATAATTCAGGAGACCTGTGATACTAAGACTTTCCGGCTTAGTTTTTGCGACGCGGATGAGGCTCAACGTTTTGAGTTCAGGGCGGGACAATTTGGACTTTATTCGGTGTTCGGAGCGGGGGAGGCGACCTTTTGCATCTCCTCTTCGCCCACGCGCAAGGGATATATCGAGTGCAGCGTCAAACGCACCGGCAAGGTTACCGACGAGCTGCATCAATGTAATGAGGGAGATATCATCGGGTTTAGAGGTCCTTACGGAAAC
>JAACET010000025.1 GCA_011682385.1 Actinomycetota bacterium
ATGAGCCAACCAAAGGCGAAATTTCGAAAGAGCGAGTCGCGAGCCATATAATTAACCTGCCGTTGCAGGCCCAAACCGGCCACCATGGGATCCAAAAAGCTCTGGTGATTACAGGCCAGCACAGCCCCGCCGGAAGCTGGTACATTGTGTCTGCCGAAACAGCGGATACCAAAGGCGGCACTACCGAACACCCGGCAAAGTTGACGCCAGCCACTGTACCAAAGGTCATGGGCTAAACGACGCTGCTCAAGGACAGGTGCGGAGGATTTGGCGGGACTATTCAGGCTGATACGCCGAACGTGCCGGGCTAACTCGTCAATCATGCCCTCGACACTCATGTCGGTAGTATCAATGACAATCGCGCCGTCAGGGACCTCCAGGGGAGAAGTGTCACGGTTGCGGTCCCGGCTGTCACGCTTGAGCATGGTCTCCAAAATCTGCTGGTAAGAAATGTCCTCGCCGGAACGGGCCATCTGGAGATAACGGCGGCGAGCACGCTGGGAAGGACTGGCATCTAAAAAAAACTTCACCTGAGCGTCCGGAAAAACGACCGTGCCCTGATCGCGACCCTCGGCAACCAAAGGCCCCAGCTTGTGGGCCAAGGTCCGTTGACGCCGGACCATCTTGTCCCGCACTCCCCGACGCGAGGCCACAAAGTGAACATTAGCGGTAACCTCAGCAGTACGAAGATCATTGCTGACGTCTTGGCCATCCACAAAGACCTTTACGCCCCGTGGGCCGGGAACCAGGGTCAAATCGATGTTCTTGGCCAACTCAATGAGCTGAGCTGAATCCCGCAGATTAATTCCGGAACGCATGGCCTTCAAAGTAACAGCCCGGTACATGGCGCCGGTATCCAAATAAGAAAATCCGAGCCGTTCGGCCAACTTGCGGGCGGCTGTAGACTTGCCAGAACCCGAAGGGCCATCAATAGTAATAACCTTAATCGTTTGCTCGGTGCTTTTAGCCATCCAATGGAATTCCCAAACACAAAGACGCTACAAACTAATACTTCATGTCTCTATCTTCGCTTTGAGGAATTGTCCGGTATAAGATTTGCCCACTTTGACAATTTCCTCCGGTCGACCCTGGGCGACAACACGGCCACCGGCATCGCCACCTTCGGGGCCTAAGTCTACAATATAATCGGCATGCTTGATCACGTCCATATTGTGCTCAATGACCACCACCGTATTGCCCAAATCAACCAGGCGGTTCAGGACATTGAGCAGATTGTGGATATCCGCGAAGTGCAGGCCGGTGGTGGGCTCATCCAGGACATAAAAAGTATGACCGGTAGAAGTTTTACCCAGCTCGGTAGCCAACTTAACCCGCTGAGCCTCGCCACCACTGAGCGTGGTAGAGGCCTGGCCCAAAGTCATATAACCCAAGCCGACGTCGTTGAGAGCCCGCAGCAATTGCTTGATCTTGGGGAAATTGGTAAAAAAGGACAAAGCATCCTCGACACGCATGTCCAACACATCAGCGATGTTCTTGCCCTTATAACGAATCTCCAGCGTCTCGCGATTATAACGCTGAGCTTTACACTCCTGGCAAACAACATAAACGTCGGGTAAAAAGTGCATCTCAATCTTGCGGGTGCCTTGGCCACGGCAGACTTCACAACGGCCGCCCTTGACATTGAAACTGAATCGGCCAGCCTTGTAGCCGCGAATCTTGGCCTCACGGGTCCGGGCAAACAACTGGCGAATCAAATCAAACACGCCCGTATAAGTGGCTGGATTACTGCGCGGGGTACGGCCGATGGGACTCTGGTCGATCTGGATGACCTTGTCCACAGCACTGGTACCCAGCAAACGAGCGTGCTTGCCGGGCTTGTCATGGGAGCCGTAGATGCGACGACGCAGGGCACGCAATAAAGTCTGAGTGACCAAGGTGCTTTTTCCGGAACCGGATACGCCGGTGACACAACAAAAAACACCCAGCGGAAACTTTACATCAATGTCCTTGAGGTTGTTTTCAGAGGCGGACTTAACCGTAACGGCACGGGTCAGACTGACTCGGCGGCGACGGGAGGGCAGCTTGATCTGTTGACGGCCGGAAAGATAATTGGCTGTGCTGGACTTGCGAGACTTGAGCACCGTTTCCAGATCTCCCTGGGCCACAATCCAACCACCGTGAGCGCCAGCCCCGGGACCCACGTCAATAATGTGATCGGCACTGCGAATAGTCTCCTCATCATGCTCCACAATCAGCACAGTATTGCCGATGTCAGTGAGGCTGCGGAGAGTCTCGAGCAAGCGGCAATTGTCACGCTGGTGCAAACCAATAGTCGGCTCGTCCAAAACATAACAAACGCCGACCAGGCCGCTACCAACCTGTGTAGCTAAGCGAATACGCTGGGCCTCTCCGCCGGAAAGGGTGCTGCTGGTACGATCCAAACTAAGATAGCCAATGCCCACGTCGGCCATGAAACCCAAACGAGAACGAATCTCCTTAAGCACCTGGGCGGCTATGTTCTGCTTTTCCGCGTCCAATTCGAGCTTATTGAAGAACTCCTGGGCCTTCCAAATGGTCATCTGGACAATCTCGTGGATGCCCAGGCCGGCGATCTTTACATGAAGGGCCTCGGTACGCAGTCGATGGCCATGGCAAAGGCGGCAGGGCTGAGCTGAAATATAACCGTGCAGGCGAGTCTTGACGTGTTCGCTGTCAGTGGAACGCCAACGGCGAGTAAGATTGGGAATGGCACCCTCAAAGGAAGCACCAAACCGCCGGGATTGGTCAGGATCGGTGCCATACAAAATTATCTGACGTATTTCCTTGCTGAGTCGATTATAAGGCGTGTCCGGGCTGACGCCAAACCGTCGGCAAAACTGGCGAATCAAACGGTTATAAAAGATGTTCATCCTCTTACCACCGTGCCGCCAGGCCTCGATGACACCGCCCGAAAGACTCAACTGCGGATCCGATATAATCAGGTCCGGGTCGAACTCCAGGATTGTACCCAGTCCGTCACAGTCACTGCAGGCACCGTAAGGCGAATTAAAACTAAACAAACGCGGAGATAACTCCGGCAGGCTGGCCTCGGTGTGCACGGGGCAAGCATAACGCTCACTATAAAGGTGGTCGGTCCAACCATCGGGGGATTTCTTGGCGGATCTTCTTCCAGATTTCTTCGGATTGCTGGGCTGCTCGGCGAGCTGACGGGAAATAACGATCAGGCCGTCAGATAACTTTAAAGCTATCTCCAGGGAATCGGCCAGCCTGGTACGCACAGATGGCCTAACCACCAGACGGTCAACCACAGCCTCAATGGTGTGCTTGCGGTTTTTGGCCAACTCAGGAATCTCGTGCACGTCGTAGAGTTGGGAATCCACACGAACACGGACAAAACCCTGACGCTGGACGGCTCGAAAAACATCCTTGTGCTCGCCCTTCTGCCCGCGAATCAGAGGAGACAACACATGGATGCGTGTACCTTCGGGCCAGGAAAGAACGCTGTCGGCAATCTGCTCCACGGTCTGGGACTGGATTTGCCGGCTGCACTTCCAGCAATAAGGGGTGCCCACACGAGCATAAAGCAAACGAAGATAATCGTATATCTCCGTGGTGGTGGCTACGGTCGAACGTGGTGAGCCGCCGGCGGAACGCTGCTCAATGGCAATAGTAGGCGGCAGGCCCTCGATGTGGTCCACGTCGGGCTTGCTCATCTGCTCCAAAAACTGCCGAGCATAAGCGGAAAGACTCTCGACATATTTCCGCTGGCCCTCAGCGTAAATGGTGTCGAAGGCCAAGGAACTCTTGCCGGAACCACTCAGGCCGGTGATGACAACCATACGGTCGCGGGGAATGACCACGTCAATGTTCTTAAGGTTGTGCTGGCGGGCCCCCTGGATGCGAATGACTCTGCCCATGGGTTAGTTTTCCTGCCTATCCCGTAGATGGTTGGCCTGTGACCTTCCCGGCGTCGTTTCAAACCTTCCAGTTTACCATGGCCAGCTTTGGGAGACAAGAGGCGATTCGGCACACTTAAGGTTTGCGAAGCAGGGGTGCAGGCCATGTTTATAGGTACAAGGTAGTCGGGTACGTTTTGGGGAAATTACAGCGTTGGCCCCCCGGCATCCGCCTTCGCCAAAGCTTCGGCGTGACCGTGCTCCGTCCAGGGACGTTAGAGGACCCCCGGCACGTAGGCCGGGGGCATTCAAATAAAAGAAGGTTCACCATCCTTTACAAGAACCTAAGAAATCCACCTACAAACGCGACATGCACCCAAGGTTTTGTAGAGGTCACGGCGATGCCCCACCGGGGGAGATGCGGGCTAACTCGGCGCGGCACATCTGGTGAGCGGACGAATCTTCCGGCAGACCGTCAAGGGCCTGGGACAGAAGCGCCCGGGCCCTGCCCGGCTGGTCCAAATAGCGGGTACAAATCAATCCCAACATGAGCTGAACCTGAGCAGTCTGCGAGGAAGTGGGGTACGTTTTCAGAAAAAGTTCATAGGCCTCAGCAGCCTGCTGGTAGTTACCCTGAGCCATAAACTGGTTGGCCAAATCCAACTGGGCCTGCATAGGCAGGACCTGAGAAGAATCGTTCCGACGGAGCTGGTTATACAACTCCACGGATCGGTCCATGTCGTGGGCGGCCAAAGAATCGAGGGTCTGCTGGCGTAAGGAAAGCACCTGACGCTGGGAGTCGGTGAAGTCCGGGCCGGACGAAGGGACTGGGAGGGGACGAGACGGTGAGATAAAAAACGAAAACAGATCATAGCGGCTGCGCCGAACCAAACCAATAAACAACAAAACAAGGCCAATGCCAAAACCAAATAAATATCCGGCAATGTGAGCGGAATAGGCGATCTGGAAGTCGCCAGGTTGCAGACTATTAAACAAATTCTTGCCGAAACTGAGCAAAATCCAGATCAGGGCGCTGAGTTCGAAGGTGCCCAGAAAAAAGAACCAGAAAAAAAGGGTGATCTCAGTGCGGGCCAAAAGAATCAGATATATGCCCGTGACGGCAGCAATAGCACCAGAAGCCCCCACGGCAGGGGATTGCTCCATGTAAACGTGACCCAGGCCGGCAAAAAAAGCAGCGGCCAAATAAAAAGCCAAATAGCCGACGTTGCCCAAACGGTCATTAATGTTGTTGCCAAAGATATACAAAAAAAGCATATTACCGGCCAAATGAGCGAAATTGGCGTGCAGAAAAGCATGGGTGAGGAACTGATGCAACTGCGGATAGCTGGCCTGCAAAACGTAATTGTCCAGGCGGCCAGCAGCCAAGCCGTGCCGGGTAACCAGAAAAACAGCTATGTTGACCACCAACAGCAAGTAGTTCACCACCGGAGTGGAACGCAAAGGCATGTTGGTGCGAATAGGTAAAAGCATCGGCACGGTCCGTAAGTGATCAAGACATCACGGCAGAGGTTGCGAATCCGTGGACTTGACCATGGATGAGCCAACTCGCCAAGCCAAAATACAAACTACGATCATCATAATATGAGCAGTGTTCTCGACAGTCTCTTCCAGATGTATATGCAATTGCATTTCCTGCGGTAGATGCAAATGACGGAATAATCGTCTGGCAATGAGCTGGGAAAGAACATAGGTCGCCAAGGTGGCGATCATCCATATTTTCAGAGTGGTCTTGGCAAAGACACGTCCAAAAAGCTCTTTTCTCCTGAAGGCCCAAAACATAAACAAAGCAAGAGTGATATACATAATCACACTGCTGCCGGAGAAATGCCATTCCCGGCAAAACAGGCCTGCGCACACAATAGCCATAAGCAAATGAAACTGGCTCCGAAAAACAACCGCCTGGAGCAAAAAGCCAGCGATAGAAATAGCCAACAAGATCGGAGCGAGGCGTTCATTGAGGCTCTTAGAAAAAAGCTCTTGCCGGCCAAACCCAGCAGCCACGTACACCAAACCCATGGCGGCAAAGCCCAACAAAATGGGCCACCATTGGCCGTAGCGATGCAAAAGGGAGGTCTTCATGGCCAGTATAATATCAAGATACGGTCAACTCAGCAAGTTAGTAACGATAATGGCCGAGCCTATGATCCAAAGATATACGGCGAAATAGATCAGGCGAGCATGGTGCAGAGTCTTAAGCAGAACACGCAGGGCCCAAAGGCCTACGAAAAAAGCGACCAATGAGCCAACAATAATGGCAGACCAATCAGAGATATTAAGCGGTCTCTCATCCATGACCGCAAAAAGGTGCAAAGCAAAACCACCCAGAATGACCGGAGCGGCAATCAAAAAGGAAAATCGGCCGGCCCAGCCACGCTTCAGACCACAAAGTAAAGCAACACAAATGGTCAGGCCGGATCGGCTCAAACCGGGCATCAGAGCCAGACCCTGAGCCAAACCAATGAGCAAAGCAGCCCAAGGGCTAAAGTCACGCAAGGTACGCCGAGGATGGCCAAGACGCTCGGCTAGGAAAATCAACAAACCCGTGGCTAAAAAACAACCGGCAATCACCAGGTGCTGATTAAACATAGCTTCAAAACGGTCCGAAAAAGCAAAATAGATCGCAGCAGTCGGCAAACAGGCCAGCAAAGTGAGACCTAACAGGCGAAAGCCCACTGACTTGGTAAAAAGCTCTCGCGAGAAGCCATACCTGCCCGGAGCACGAAAAATCGAATGGAGCATACTCCTAAAGGGATGAGCGAAAACCACCAGCACGGCAGCTAAGGTGGCTACGTGAATGGATAAATCAAATAAAAGCATCTCGTGGCTGCCGGGAGATAAATTGAGGTACTTCTGAGTCAGAGCCAAATGCCCCGAACTGGATATGGGTAAAAACTCGGCCAGGCCCTGTAAAAAACCAAGCAGGCCAGCCTGTGGAATAGACAGGGCAGCAGGTAAACTCGCCCCAAGCAAGACGGGTACAACGGCCCGTACCAGGCACTGACAAAGCAGGTTTGCATAAAGTCCGGCGGCCAGGTCGTCAGCCAGAATACCCCAGCCGGCGGGTAATCGTTCCAAGCCACGGGCCGGCGGAGGTTTTAAAATATCAAAAAATCTAAAAACAAAAAAAGCACAGGCTGCTGAATAATACAGATTCACACCATCAATGGGCAACAGAAGCACAGCCACAAGATAGCCGGCAACCTCGTCAATAACCACGGGCGACGGATCTTTGCACCCATAATGCGAGTTGGCCCAAGGGCCCAGGACAACGTTCAGCACAGAAAATACTGCCAACGCCACCAGGACCACCACGGATGTAAGCAGCACTGAGCCGCTCGAACCAGCTAATAAAAATATGATTACCCCGGCAAACGAACCCCAGGTTCCCGGCGCTATAGGGAGATAACCCAAGCCGCCAGCCGATACGATAAGCTTGCGCATAAGTCAATAGGCTCCGGGAGTGAGATCGAGACTAGGAAACGCTCTTGGGTTTCTTGTGCTGCAAGGCTTCTTCAATGGCTTGCAGGATAGTCTGGGGCTCAGACATTCGGCCCAGGCCGGTCTTACCGCAGGCCTGCCAACCGGATTCGGGACCCACAAAAATGTGACCACGAGCCTTCAAAGTAGATACGTTCTGCTGCGTGGCAGGATTCGACCACATGCGCTCATTCATGGCGGGAGCCAACAAAACAGGACCGGCTACACTGAGCAAAGTGGTAGATATCAAGTCGTCGGCAATGCCAGCGGCCATCTTGGCCAAAATATTGGCTGTGGCGGGGGCAACTACGACCAAATCGGCACGGTCCGATAAACTGATGTGCCCAATGTCGGCAGAGAACTCCTGCTTCCACATATCAGTGTAAACAGGTTGGCCGGTAAGGGCGCCAAACGTAGCCGGGCCAATGAGCCTGGTGGCATTGGCGGTCATGGCAACAGTGGTGGCCGCTTTTCTCTGGATGAGGGCCGAAACAAGCCCAGCAGCCTTATAGGCGGCAATGCCGCCGGTGACGCAGACCAACACCTCATATCCGGCCAAATGTTCGTGCTTCATCTTACTCTTCAGACTTTTCCTCGTCGCTGCCCGGCGAGACAAGCTCAATCTTGCCCTCACGGATCTCGCGGATGGTCAACTCCAGATCAGTCATGCCCTCACGGGGTATCAACGGTCTGGCGCCCTGCATGAGCTCAAGGGCCCGCTTCTGAATAAGGACAGCTAACTTAAAGTTGCCGCCGACTTTCTTAACCAACTCTTCAGACTTAAGGTCTTCAATCATTTTGCGCCTTTTCCCTTTCCTGCTTGATAACAGTCACAATCCTATCAATGGCCTCTTCAAGGTCATCGTTGACAATGGTGTGATCATAACATTTCGACTCCAAGGCAAAGCGAATCTCTCCGTCAGCCTTGGCTAAACGCTCGGCAATGACAGCCCCGGCATCTCGGCCACGATTGTTCAGCCGATGGCCCAGAGTGCCCGGGGCAGGAGGTAAAATCAAAAACATCAGGGCCCGCTCGAAACGCTGACGAACCTGCTTGGCACCATTAACGTCTATCTCCAAAACCACAATACGACCGGCAGACAAGGAATCCAACACCGGTTTCGCCAACGTGCCGTAAAGATGGCCAAAAACTTCAGCGTACTCCAGAAACTCGTTTCGACTAAGACGCTTCTGGAACTCCTGCGGCGAAAGAAAAAAATAGTCCTGCCCATCACGCTCGCCCTGGCCCGGAGGTCGAGTAGTAGTCGAAATACTCAACTCGGCGCCGAGCCGTTCAACCAAGGCTCGACAAATGGTAGTCTTGCCCACCCCGGACGGGCCGGAAACTACTATTAACAAACCCTGGGAACTCACCAAATCATCTCCGGAAAAATCAAACTTATTAGCTAATGGTTAATAGTCACTCCACGTTCTGGGCCTGCTCCTTAATTCGGTCAATAGCGGTCTTCATGTCCACCACGGCGGCACAAATGGCAGCATCAGAAGCCTTGGAACCTATGGTGTTGGCCTCGCGAAGCATCTCCTGAGCAATAAAATCCAAACGCCGGCCAGCCTGAGCCTTGCCCTGGCAGACCTTCTCAAAATGGTCCAAATGCGAACCGAGCCGAACAATCTCCTCGGAAATATCACAACGCTCGGCAAAAATGGCCACCTCGCGGGCTAAGTCGTCCTCGGAAACAGCTACCCGCGTGCCATTAAGCAACTCCGCGACCCGCTGGGTGAGCTTGGCTTGATAAGCACTGACAACCTGGGGAGCGGACGTTCTAATCAACTCCAATTGCTGGCGAACAGCCTGGGCCTGAGCAGCCAAATCATCGTAGAGAGCCTGGCCCTCCCGCTGGCGCATCTGAGTCAAGGCAGCCAGGGCCCGGTTGGTCAGGTCCACAACCAACTCCTTGGTCTGTTCCTTATCAGCGCTGGTTTGCTCGGCCGGCTGGATCAGGCCAGGAACCTGCAAAAGACCAGCCAAGTCGATACTCAATCCCTCAAAGCCCAGGTCACGCTCCAATTCCCTCAGATCCTGCAACAAACTGCGCAGAGCTGAGTAGTTGATCCGGACCAGGGAGGTATCCTCAGCGGCGCGGAGCCGTAAAGTGTAAACCAAAGAGCCTCGGGATACAGCCTTGCGAACCAACACATCAACCGTGGGCTCAAGATAACTAAAGTCCTCCGGCAGTCTGATACTGGGCTTATAATAGCGATTGTTCAGGCAGCGGATCTCAACGGTAAACTCAATGCCCGTCAAAACGCCTTGAGCGTCACCGTAGCCGGTCATGCTGGTTATCATAAGGTATCCTGTAGCAATGAGAGAGAATATCAATACGTGACAAATCCGCAGTTATCGCCCATCATCGGGAGACACCGGCTCGCCAGCCTGGGGCGGAACCGGTTGAACATCCGAGTCCGTAGGCTGCGCGGACTCATCGGCCGGGCTGGCTGGGCTCTGAATCGGAGCGGCTGTGGGCGGTTCAACAAACGGTTGGGGTGTCGGGCGAAAAGCCAACAAGCAACCTATAATCAAAAACAGAGCGGCCATCACCACGGTAATAACCGTAAAAACATCGCCGGTCTTGGCACCAAAGGCACTGCTGCCGCCGGGACCACCAAAGGCGCCAACCAATCCTCCACCACGACCACGCTGCATCAGAATCACCAGGATCAACAGCACAGCTATGATAAAAAAGAGAATCATAAGCGTCGAATAAAGTGTCTGAGTCATAGTATATCTCGCGTTTGTGTCTATTGGGCCGACGAGGTAATCGTGCGACCGGCATCTATAATAGCCAAGAAATCAGCGGCCTTCAAACTGGCCCCGCCCACCAGAGCGCCGTCAACGTCCGGCTGAGACAACAAATCAAGGGCATTGTCCGGCTTGACCGATCCGCCATACTGGATGCGAACGGCAGAGGCAACATCGGGATTCAACAATTCAGCTAAGCGGCTGCGTATAAAGGCGTGAGCCTCCTGGGCCTGAGCGGTAGTAGCCGTCTGGCCGGTGCCAATGGCCCAAACCGGCTCGTAAGCGATAACCAACGTAGCGGCTGAGGGAGAAGCCAAGTTGGCCAAGCCGTCAGTCAGTTGCTTGTCCAGGACCGATTCGGTCTGATCCTGCTGTCTCTGATCAAGCGTTTCGCCAACGCATAGAATGACCTTCAGGCCGGAGCCCAAGGCGGCCAAAAGCTTGCGGTTGATAATACAGTCGTCCTCCGGCGGGGTGATAGTGTGACGCCGCTCGGAATGTCCGATAATTACATATTCGCAGCCAATGTCCAATAACATCCCCGGAGATATTTGGCCGGTAAAGGCGCCTTGCGACTCGTGATACACATCCTGAGCACCGGTGGCTATAACTGAACCGTCAAGGGCCCGGCGAACCGCAGCAATATAAACGAACGGCGGACACAGAGCAATATCAACAGAAGAATCCGCAGATACCCTGGCGGCAAGCTCAGCAGCTAAGGCTGTGGCGGTCTCGACAGAGAGATTCATCTTCCAATTACCGGCTATAAACAACTTACGGGCCATAAACTGTCCTTACAAAATACTCTGTAACAAATACACATGGTAAAGATATCAAAAATCAAAAAGTAAATATCAAAAATACAAATCAAATATCAAATATGTAAAAGCCGTAATGAACCAAATATATCCGGGGAGGATGTTTGGTGATTCTTGAATTTTGATGTGTATTTTCTCATTTCTATTTTTGCTTTTTTATTTTTTCGCCTAAGTATCAAAACAAAGTTCATAATCACAGCACATCTACCGCCTGGGGATAAGAACCAAGCAAAACCAGTTGGGTGGTGTGCTCCCTGGCTGCGGCAAGGGCAGCCTTCATCTCGGGCTGATCGGCATGGCCGACAGCATCAATGAAGAAATTATACTCCCAATTCTGCTTCTTATTCGGACGAGAGTCAATGTAGGTCAAATTGATTCCGCTCTGCCGAAAAGCATCCAGCACAGCCACCAAAGCTCCGGGCTTGTGGGCTGTGGTCATCAACAACGAAGTCTTGTCATTACCCGTAGGCTTGGCCCGGGTCTGAGAGATAATCAGGAAACGCGTCTCGTTGTTGGCGTAGTCCTCAATGTTCTCACAAAGAATCTTCAGGTCATGCAACTCAGCAGCCAAACGCGAAGCAATGGCCGCAGAGTGCGGCTCGGTAGCGGCAAGCTCGGCAGCCTTGGCTGAAGAGGCTACCGGAATGACCTCGACATGCTCGAAAGTACCACTGAGCCAATTACGGCACTGAGTAAAAATCTCCGGCTTGGAATAAACCCGCTGAATCTGCTCCAGAACACAATTGGCCAAAAGATTGTGATGAACAGCTAAGCGAATCTCGGCGCAAATCTGAACCGGAGTCTCCAAAAAAGCATCCAAGGTGTCAATGACGCCGCCACCAATGGAGTTCTCAATAGGGACAATACCAACCTCAATGTGGCCCCGAGCTACGTGATCAAAAACCGAGCGAATGTCCGGTAACGGTAAATACTCGGCTGAGGCACCAAACTTGGCCGTCGCGGCAACGTGAGAAAACGAACCCTCCGGACCCAAACAACCCACCCGAAGCTGACGCTCCAAAGTGAAAGAACCACTCATCAACTCCCGATAAATGGCCACCAGGCAACGGTTGGGCAACGGGCCAGGATTCAACTGCTGAATCCGCTCTAATATCTGATGCTCCCGGTCAGGAGCGTAAACAGGCGTCTTCCGGGCATTCTTGAGGGCACCAACCTGGACGACAACCTCGGCGCGGGCGTTGAGCAACTTGACGATCTGCTCGTCAAGGCTGTCTATCTTGACCCTAAGTTCATTCAAATCCATATCTTACAGACCAAGCCCCACGAGATAGTCACCAATTGCCGTCCCAGAGTTCGCTAAAAAAACACCATAGTCACTAGTGTGGCAAAAATCAACTGGAAAAAGGCACACAGGACAAAGGCGCAAAGCAGAGAGAAAAAATAAAGGCGATTAGCAGTCTGCGTCCGACGCGACGGCTGTATATTCGTCAACATCGATACAATTGGGAGGCAATATAGGGGGATATCCACCAGAACAAAAGAAATAGATAATCAACAATCAGACAATATCCGATGAGATCAAGTGTCAATTCACGTTCATTAGTTATTGCCCATATCGAGGACGTCTGCAATGCAAGAAAGACGTAAAGGCGCACGCCTACGACTAAAAGCCAGGGCAGCCTTTCGACTTTTCGACGGCACCTGGCATGAGGCCGAGCTGATCGACATGGGACAAGGCGGTCTGCGAATGCAATGCGATCAACAGGTGTTAGCCGGCAGCTGGCTGGAACTACAGATCTTACCACGTACACAAGAGGTGGGCTCAATCCAGTGTCACGGACGAGTCCGCTGGCAAAGCCCCCGCCGTGAACAACACGTCATCGGCGTGCAACTGGAAGGGTCCAGCGCACAAATAAAACAATGGCTGGCTAGTCTACGGGCCATCAGCTACGCTACC
This sequence comes from Actinomycetota bacterium, assembly GCA_011682385.1. Classification (GTDB taxonomy): domain Bacteria; phylum Planctomycetota; class Phycisphaerae; order JAACET01; family JAACET01; genus JAACET01. The sequence continues at coordinate 12,853 of JAACET010000025.1, forward strand.
AGCCTGAGCGAATAATCCCCCTACGCAACAATCAGTAAGTGAAAGAATATTCCCGCAGAGCACGCGGTGGACCTAATATCTCGGCCCAGACTACGGCCCGGCGAAGCTGAGCGGGCGAGACGGCAATCTCCACCGGAGATAGTGTGCCGATGGAGGCGGGAGCGGGCTGAACAGTAGAGATATCGCCGTCGTGCAAGCCCCTGGAAACCTTGGCCTTGGCGGCGTCGGCGTCCTGTCTGGCTTTGGCTTTAAGTTCGGCAGCCTGTTGTAGACGCTGAGCCTGGGTGCGTAAATGCTGCTGCTGGCGAAGGCGACGAGCGGCTGTTACAGTGATGTCTTCGGCTAGAACGATTTGTTCAGATTCGACCTGCGGCTGCGGGCGGCGCCAGTCGGGCGGTGCAGGCGAAGCAGGTATCCGAGGTTGATAACGATGGGTCTGCTCGGAGGGCTGGGGACGCTGTGGCGGGGAAGGCGCCGGCTGAAAGGGTTCGGCTCGGCTAGCGGCCATCCCTTGCCGGTTCTCCTGCTGATAACGCTCTTGCTCCTCGGCTAACTGCTCCCGCTCCTTCTTCTTGATCTTCTCGCTGATCCAACCAAATACGGCAATCCCTATCAGGGCTACCAATGGACCCAAGACACGGAAAAGATTCGGGGCATTCTCTTCAGCAAGCAATAAAAGCATAGGCTAACTAACTCCCGGAATCGCCGGGCCGTTGTTCCTGCTCGGGGCTGGGCTTGGCTATGTTGTCACGCATAGAAGTGTCAGCCTGGATGTTTTTCATACGGTAGTAATCCATAATGCCCAGATTGCCGGAACGGAAGGACTCGGCCATGGCCAGTGGAATCTCGGCTTCAGCCAGAACGACCTTGGCCCGGTTCTCCTGGACCACGGCCTTCATTTCCTGCTCGCGAGCAACGGCAAGGGCACGACGCTTCTCAGCCTCGGCCTGAAAACGACGCCGGTCAGCCTCAGCCTGCTCGGCCTGGAGCTTGGCCCCGACGTTGGCCTCACGCTCGACACCAGCTACAGAAATGTCGGCAATGTCAATGGAAAGAATCTCAAAGGCTGTGCCGGCATCCAGGCCGGCGTCAAGGGCACGGCGGGAAATATAGTCGGGATTCTCCAGCACCTCCTTGTAGCTGGTAGTCGAGCCAATGGCACTGACAATGGCCTGGCCCACGCGAGCTATCACCGTCTCCTCAGTGGCTCCACCGACCAGCCGGGCTATATTGGCCCGGACAGTAACACGGGCCTTGGCCAGCAAACGAATGCCGTCCTTGGCCACGGCGTCAACCTTATCAGTGCCACGGACGGGGTCGGCGCCCGGACAATTGATGACCTTGGGATTAACCGAGGTCTGCACAGCCTCCAGGATGTCCCGGCCAGCTAAGTCAATGGCGGTGGCTGTCTTCCAGGTCAACTCGATCCCGGCCCGGTTGGCGGCAATCAAGGCGGTAACCACCGTGGGAACACGCCCGCCGGAAAGATAATGGTTCTCCATCTCCACCGTAGTAATATCTATCCCGGCCCGGATGGCACGAATCTTACTCAAAACCATAGTCCGCATGTCCACCTTCCGCAGACGCATACCAATCAGATCACTAAGGCGAACGCCGGCTCTGCTCATGTAAGCCTGCAGCCAGAGACTGATAAACTGGGCCAGCAATAGAAGGACAACAAGAACCACAATACCCAGAACAACCAGTATGGCTGTCATGGGTCCGCTGAGAGCTGAAAGTGTCATTTGCAGAGCTATCATTACGTTACCTCCTGTTTTCAATAAAATCCGGTTCAGGCCTCTTCCCGCACAACAACGCGAACACCCTCCACGCGTATGACAGTTACTTGTGTACCCGTTTCAATCTGTCCGGTCTCGGCGACACAATCAATACGGTCCGAGCCAAACATTACTGCGCCAACGGGACGTAAATCGGTAATGGCCCGGCCGACCTGGCCAACCAGCTTGTCCAGCTTGCCCACATCGGGAATGCCGGCGCCGGGTGCGGCCCGCTCGGCCTTCTTAATGGCTATTCGCCGGCCAATCCAAGTGTTGGGCCAAATACGCACCAAAGCCACAATGAAAACCGGAAGAGCGGCCACAGTAATAATGGTTACCACAAAACCCAGCCAAGCACTAACCAAAAAACAATTCACAAGACCATAGACCAAACAGGCCATTGCGGCGAGAGTCAGTACGCCGTGGCTGGGGATGAACAACTCCAGGACAACCAATCCGCCAAATAACACGAAAGCAGTTATAATGAGAATCGCTCTGTCCATACTATCTCAATGCCTCCCCAACGCGTCTGAAAATAACAAAAGTTTGACCGATTCAAGCTCTGGCCCGAACGACGATTTTGTTGCCCTCCCGACGCACAACCTCGACCCCGGTGCCGGTGTCAATCAATTCGCCCCGGGTAACAACGTCCACGGTGTCTGAGCCAATACGCACCTGGCCGGCAGGATGCAAAGGACCAAGGGCAATGCCCGTGGCCCCAACGTCAATGCCCGGAGCAATGTCCGGCGGTCCAACGGTACCGGCCATGGCCGGCGTAGGCTCGGGTAACACCAGCCTACCAAGCTTGGGGATGCGGGGCAAGTATTTGCCCAGTATAATGGCGCCGGCAACAAATATAAAAAAACCAATAGTGAGCCAAGCCAAGTAACCCCAGAAGGTCTCCCAGGCAATCAGTGTGCGAGGAAACGGAAATGGACCGGGGTCCTTGGGCATAACCATACCCAGCAGCCCGACCAACAGGCAAACCCCACCGGCAAGACCAGCAATTCCGAAGCCGGGCAAAACCAAAAGCTCAACCAGCAAAAGCACAACGCCCGTGATAAACAGGGCAATGGTCCACCACTCGGCAATGCCGGCCATGTACTTGCTGCCAAAAACAATGGCAAAACAGCTAACCGCTACGATCTCCGGTACACCCAGGCCGGGAGTACTCAAAGCAATATATATAGCCAACATGCCCACAGCCATCAAAAGGCCGGTCACGGCCATACTATTGAGAAAAGCTGTCAGCGACTCGCCCCAATCGTAATTCCAAAGTTCCCAGTCAGTGACCCCCAAAAGCTTCTGTACGTCAGAGTCACTGTGGACAATGGCAGTGGCGAAGCCATACTCCTTGGCCTCAGTCTCGGTCATGGTCAGCAGCTTAGTAGAATCCACCACGATCTTGAGGTGCTTATAGTCTTTCTGCCCACGCCTGGAGCCGGAGTCGTAATCGCTGAGCTTCTTGGCCTCACGCTCGTTGACATAGCGAATCCGACCGGTGCGGCGATTCTGTATCTGGTGGACAACGATATTTCGACTGACCATGGCCTGGGCTAAAAGCTCGTCATACCCATTTCGCCGAGCTGAATCGCGAAACTCGGCCCGCACGGGACTCTCGGCCTTCTCACGCTCGGTACCTTCAAGCTTGCCGCCCATAGTAATAGGTGCACAATCACCGATCCGACCGAGGTCCCTAATTACAATCTCGTCGCAGGCCAACGCAATCAAAGCACCGGCTGAATAGGCCTGCGGGTCCACATAGGCCACAGTGTAAATCCGGTCGGCGGCTTTAATGGTCTTGGATATTTCCAGGGCAGGCATAAGTAGTCCGCCAGGGGTGTCCAAACGAATTACAATAGTGTCAACGCCCTCACGCTGGGCCCGCTCGAAACGACGCTTAACGGCACGGGCAGTAATACCGTTGATCTCGCCGGTAATCGGGATAACAACCACACGCTTGGGAACAACAGAAGCAGACGCATCCGCAGCCGTTGGGACTTCCTGGCCGAACGCTAAGACACTCAAAACCAAAACCATCAGAATGGTAGCAAAGAATCGCAACATCTCAATTCCCCAGTCAAAGGCAAAGATGAGAAAGAATATCCAGTATTCATTATAGCTGGCCAAGCTTTATAGGCAATGAATAGACTCAGAACGAATTATCGTGTCGTTCGTGGTAGAAAAGAACCCCCGGCACGTAGGCCGGGGGCATTCAAAGAGCACGCAGATTCAATAAACGTAATCCATGTTTATAAAGAGCTTTACGCATCACAGGACACCTGGGGGATGGGAATTTTCTGGCTGGTGGTGGTCAACGGGAGTATAATAGAACAATGGTGCTAACATCCGCACCAAAGGGTGGTTTGGGCTATGATGAGTTTCCACTATGTCCAGATCGAAACGCTGGGGCGTCAACTGCGGCTGAGCCCGAAGGAATTGCGGAAACGCGAAATCGAACGGGCTGAAGAACTATCAGCCAGCATCGACGCGACCAAAGAATACCCCTACGAATTCGTGTATCACCAAATCACGGGTACCCAAATTCCGCCGAACCGACTGGGAGCAAAACCACAAATATTGGCCGGCAAAAAACTGCTGGCGGACCTGTCGGCACTGATAGTAATGGTGTCTAATTCGCTGGATGTAAAACTGGATGATCTGCCAGAGGCAGTGAGTCTGGAAGAATTGGCCGGCAAATACAAGGTCTCGAACAAAACAATTTCTCGCTGGCGACAGCGAGGTCTGCCGGCTCGAAAGGTGATATTCCCCGATGGACGCAGGCGATTAGTCTTCTTGCCTGAGAGTCTAAAGCGATTCACGGCTCGGCATGGACAAATGATGGCTGAGGCAAGAACATTTCAAAGACTGGACCAAAAACAACGAGACAAAATTATCAATCAGGGGCGATTGCTGTACCAACAGGGGAATCTGAGCCGCCATCAGGTGTGCGTCCGGCTGGCAAAGCAAGAAGGCAGAGCAGTAGAAACCATACGTACGCTCCTGCAAAACCACGATAAGGCACATCCCCAAGCGGCTGTGTTCAGCAGAACAAAGTCACCACTGTCCGATGAACAAAAACAAAATCTGTCCGAGGAATTCGCTAAGGGTGTTCGGCCAACAGAACTGACCAAACGCTATCGTCGGAGCCGATCAAGCATCTACCGGGTAGTCAGCGAGTTCAAGGCTAAAAACCTACAGGCTGAGCCTATTGAATATATCTACAATCCCCAATTCGATCTGCCCGGATTCGGGGATCGGCTGGGACCGTTGGCTGTGGCCCCGCCGGCAGATACACACTTCGACGTAGAATCGACTCCCGAATTCCTGCAAAAACTGTGCGAAGAACCACCCCTGAGCCATGCCGAAGAACTGCTGCTGTTCAGGCGCTACAACTATCTGAAGTTTCGAGCTGAACAGTTGCGGCAAAAACTAAAGAGCCGTCAGAATCCGGCAAAATTGCTGGAAGAAATAGAATCGCTGCTGAGCCAGGCAACGATAATAAAACAGTTCATCATCCAAGCTAACCTACGCTTGGTAGTCAATATCGCCAAACGACACGTCGGCAGCCAGGCCAGCCTGTTCGAACTGATCAGCGACGGAAATATCTCCCTGATGCGAGCGGTGGAAAAGTTCGACTATGCTCGCCGTTACCGCTTCAGCACCTACGCGACCTGGACCATCTCGCGGGACTACGCCCGGAACATCCCGGCAGCCAACTATCAACTGGAACACTATGTGTCCGGTCGAGATGAAATGCTGGATGTGGCCAGCGACGGGCGAAGCGATGGAAAACTACTCCGTCCGGAAGTGCTAGCCCAACGAGACTTATTGGCCGATGTCCTGCGAGCACTAGAGCCACGCGAACGGCGAATACTGGTGTCACGCTTCGGGCTGGGACGACATGAAAAACCCCAGAGCCTCCAGAGCATCGGTGACTCACTGGGACTAAGCAAAGAAAGAGTGCGGCAAATCGAGGCCCGGGCCCTGAGAAAACTGCGGCATATAGTCAGGCCAGATCACTAGCTAATAGCTATTAGCCACCACAGAAGAAATATCAAAGATCAAAAAGCAAATATCAAAAAGGAAGAAAAGAGTTCACCACGAAGGTCACGAAGGTGAAGAAACCCCCGGTAAAACCGGGGGCTAAATATAACCTAATCCACGGAACCTTTAATGCACCCATCAAAATGCAGTGCTTGCCAAAATCAATAGGGGCTGGTAAAATACAGAGTTTAGGCAGAGGAAGCACTATCGAGCAGGAGCTACTTTGATGACGCAACTGTCAGCGGCCAAAAACGGCAAAACAACAAGCCAAATGGAACGCGTGGCCCAACGCGAAGGACAATCGGTACAGTCCATCCGAGAGGAATTAGCGGCGGGCAGGCTGGTCATCCCGGCAAACCCAAAACATTGTGCGGGAAAACTGGACCCCTGCGGAATTGGCCGATCTCTGCGAACCAAGATAAATGCCAATATCGGGGTCTCGGCAGTGTCTTCCGATGCCCCGGCGGAATTGGCCAAGCTGTGTGTGGCCAGTAAATTCGGGGCAGATACAGTAATGGATCTGTCTGTAGGGAACGATCTGGACGCAATACGTCAACGGCTGTTGGATAACTCCTCGCTGCCGTTAGGAACAGTGCCGATCTATCAGGTGGTTCAGGAAAATCCTCAAAACTTAGAGCAATTCAGCTTCAACGATATTATGGCCGTCTGCGAGAAACAGGCTGTCCAGGGAGTGGACTTCTTCACCATCCATGCAGGAATCCGGCGGGAACATCTGGAACTGGCAGAAAAACGATTGGCCGGCATTGTCTCACGCGGGGGAGCTCTGTTGGGGAAATGGATGATAGCCAACAATCAGGAAAATCCGCTCTACGAACATTTCGATGAGCTGTGCAAGCTCTTGGCCCAGTACGACGTGGTCATAAGCATAGGCGACGCCCTTCGGCCGGGCTGTCTGGCAGATGCTACGGATGAAGCCCAAATTGCTGAGCTGCGGACCATCGGCGAACTGACCGAACGTGCACAACAACACGGGGTGCAGGTTATCGTCGAGGGCCCCGGCCATATCCCCCTGGATCAGATCGAATACAATATGAAACTTCAGGATGAAATCTGCAACGGGGCGCCCTTCTACGTGCTCGGGCCGATAGTCACTGATATCGCGCCGGGTTATGACCATGTCACCTCGGCTATCGGAGCGACGTCGGCGGCATTCTACGGGGCCTCGTTCCTGTGCTACGTGACGCCGGTAGAACATCTGTGCCTGCCAAACCTAGACGAAGTGAAACAGGGAGTAATAGTATATCGCATCGCGGCTCACGCGGCGGACGTGGCTCGCGGATTGCCCGGAGCACGCCAAGCGGACGATGCCATCAGCAAGGCGAGGGCTGATCTGGATTGGGAAAAACAATTCGAGCTATCGGTCGATCCGGAACTGGCTCGCAGTCTGCATCAACGCGATCTGCCCGACGGAGCTAACTACTGCGGGATGTGCGGAGCGGACTTCTGCCCGCTAAGACTCAACAAAGAAATCCATTCCAGCGGGTCGGCCAATTGAGATTGCTTCGGTCGCTTCTCTCCCTCCTAAGAAACCAACTCTCCTGTATTTGTACAAACAACGGCATAACCCATTTTACGAGCACGTTTTGCAAGATTGCTCGCAAACGGGTACGCAACACCATTGGACC
>JAACET010000108.1 GCA_011682385.1 Actinomycetota bacterium
GAAAGCATCAAGAAGGTGTGCTGAATTATTTCAAGTTCAGGATCACTAACGGCATCGTCGAAGGAATGAACAATAAGGCCAAATCCATCGCCCAGCGCTGTTATGGCTTTCGCACCGAATCCAACTATATCCTGGCTTTATATCACGGCCTTGGAAAGCTTCCAGAGCCAGAAAACGTGTACAAATTCTTATGAGGAACCAAAAATGAGAACCAAACGACTCTTGCTTGCCCCGCATCTGGATGATGGGGCGATTTCTTTCGGTGGAACCCTTTTGGCCGAAAGAGCTGGACATTCAGTTGAAATTCAAACCGTGGTGGTCACTGTGTTTAGCCGCAGCAACTACACCAGGGAGGGTTCAGGCGACGACGCTGTAGTAACCCCCATTCGTCAAGCCGAGGAGAGGGCCGTCATGGGTTCTCTTGGCGTCGATACCCTTTTCCTGGATTTTCCAGAATGTCTATTGCGAGGTCACACCATCAGCGACCCCCTGGATTATCCCAAGCAAATCCGACCTGAACTTGACGCCGGTCTTGTGGAGAAGCTGGCGGCGCGTTTCGAGGAACTGTTAAAAAACTCCGACGAAGTACTGGTTCCCCTGGCTATCGGCGAGGTGGCACATGTGGATCACCGAATCGTCCACCTGGCCGCTGCTCTAGCCTGGCAGAACAATCCGCATCCGCGACTGCGGCTCTACGAAGATGCCCCTTACATTGGAGAAGAGAACCGCGATCGAGTCTCTGCCATCGATGGCTTTGGGCTGGAAGAATCTCCCATCGATTTGCAGGCGAAGCTCAACTTGATCCGAAGATATAAATCCCAACCCATCGAATCCTGGGAAGAACTCATCCGCCAGACAGCCGGGCAACCCCCGGTTGAACGGATATGGATGGTCAATGAACCGACTGTCCTTAAACAGCTTAACCCTGAGTACTAACAAAAGGGAATTCCGGCTTGGTCTTCTTGCGGCGTTAGGCTATAATCCCTGAGCATCTGCTTTAGCAGCCTTATTTCATTTGAAGGCATCGGGTTATATGTTAGGCGATGTGCGGACAAGATTACGTTTGGCTGTGGCGGTGGCGATCACTGCTGCCGGGTTCTACTGGATTGTCTGGTACGCAGTACAACCAAACGCTTTAGACGGACCGGTGAGCTTTATTTACAATCAGGCTACGGTCCTGTCCTGGTCCTTGCTGTTGATGACGGCAGCAATCTCGACGGTACTGACTATTCTGATTTGTCGGCGCAGATTGCCGGACCTTCCGGTGTTGGTCTTTACAGCAGGGCTATGTGTACTGAGCGTTCGCAGCGGGCCGGCTGTGTGGGTCCGTTGGAACCACGATGGGTCCGGGGATGTTTACCTGAAATTCGCCCTGGAAGCCCTGCTGCTGACGGCCCTGCTGTGGAGTATCCATCGTTTGGGCAAATTCATGTTGGCGCGGTGGGCGCCGACAGGACATAAGGCCGGACAATCCAAAGCGAAATCTACATCTGCGAGCTTCCTGCCGGCTTTTGGATTGGCTGGGCTGGTGGCCTTCGTAGTCATCTTCCTGGTGACAGCCACAGTCCATACCAATATTGCGGGCATTAAAACATACACGGTTTATAGTTCAGAACGCGGGCAGATTATCTTCGCGGCTCTGGCCGGAGGATTCTTATCAACGCTAGCCGGGCACCAGAGCTTTCGGCCATCGAAATCGATATCCTGTTGGTTAGCTCTTCCGTTAGTAGGTGTGGCCGGCTATCTGCTTCTGGCGGGGTTCGGTTCACCAGCCAGTGAGCCTTTGCCCAACAGCCCGCTGGGTAACTTTTTGCCAATAGATTTCGTCGGTCCGGGCGTTCTGGGAGGGATGCTGGGACTACTGCTAAGCCACAAACTCTTCCGCAACCGCGATACTCAAGAATCGTAGAATTAGGGCTGTAGGGGCAAGGGGGTTGTCAGGACCTTATTGCCACGGCGGTGGGCTTTTAGCCAATTCAAGATCTCAGGGTATACTTCCTCGCGGGCGTATTTGCCGATAATGATGTCGTCGTGTCCGTAATCGGCTCGGTTGTTGTTTATCCGGGCGAATAGTTTAAAGGCCTTTTCCTGACTGGAGACCTGCCGATAGGCAAACTTCACGGCTCCGACAGTGGCCATGTTGTCTAACTGACCTGCCAGGAAAAAGGTGGGCGTGGTAACTCTGTCCAACAGGGCTGTGTAGTTAATCTTTCGGTCTTTGGAATAGAAGCTTTCCTCAGCGGCCATGACAAAGAGCTGATCCAATTGACCGGGCGATATACTCTCCTGAGCCCACTGAGCTAATAAGCGCAAGACTCCATCATCAACATTGTCGCGGTTGAGAAACAGAGTCTCCGAGATAGTCGGCGGGGCCAATTTGCCCAGAATCTTGGCCACAAAGGCATCGTAGCTGGTGGAGATAAATACATTACCGGCCTTGAGCGCAGCGGCGTTATCGACCTGCAACTGCATGGCCTTATTCAAGGGATGGAACATGGCCATAGGCACAGAGACAGCCACAAAGGTGTCCACATCCCTGGCGGCCTCCTGGGGATGTGTGGCCAGATAAGCGAACATAATCATGCCGCCCATCGAATGGCCGACCCAATGCACCTTCTGGGCTCCAGTCTGGTCCTTAACCAGACGAATTACAGCAGGCACGTCGTAGTTGATGTGATCGTCAACGGAGTAATCCGAAAAGGCTTCGCTGCCTAATTTGTGCTTATAGGCCTCGGTAAAAAACTTCGGCGGCACCGATCCTGTGGCCACCTTGCGAAGAACACTGGCCAAGGGCTGATCGGAAAGACCCGCACCTCGCAAAGACACCGACCAGACCTCGTAACCTGCGGCTGCGAGGTAACGGGCCAGTGAGACCTTCTCGGTCAAGTCCCAGAAACGGTTGTTGTAACTAAGACCATGACAGAGCACCACCGGATTCGCTGCAGGATCAGGCTCATCCGGCTCAAAGCGGTCCACCTGTAGAGTCCAGCCGTCGGCTGTTTCAGTATAATAAGTTTGTATTTCGCCCTTCCAAGAGTCCGCGGAGGCAAACGCACCCGTCTGGCAGCCGGCCATAAGAGCCAAACCAACCAGCATGACCAACATAGCGATATATTTCCTATAGTGCTGTTTCACTGTGGCGCTCCCGCTGGGCGTGATTGTCCAGCCAATTTACAAAAGCCTTCAGGAACTCTCGATTATCCCGGTCGAACTCCAGTGTATGAGCAGATTCGTCAAAGATGCTCAGATGTTTGGCTGGCGCAAGGCAAAGATCAAACCAGGTCCGCGTTCTCTCAGTGTCGATGATACGGTCGGCACCGCTGAGCATCAAGTGCGTTGGTAAATTCAAACGCTGACCTCTGCGTTTGATGAGCCTATCAAGTCGATAGGAAGCCCAGAAGAAGGCCGCACTCACCCGGCGCAAACGCAACTTATCCTGCTCGATAAAGGTAATCCGCTGAGGATTGTCCGTAAAGAGCCTGGGGTCTTCCAGAGGCACATTCAACTGAATTCTTGGCTTGACGAGATGATTGACCAAGACACTTAGTTTATTCCTGGTGGATAGATCCACTCGCGGGAAGAGCCCCGGAGTTATCATAGTCAAAGAAGCAAAAACATCCGGACGGCTAATGGCGGCGGCCAAGGCCAACTTTCCTCCCCAACTGACCCCGGCCAAATGAACTCGGCAAGTCGGCCAACGCTCGCGACAATACTGAGCCTGGCAGAACACATCGGCCAACAACTGCCTGTAGTTTGCAGCGTGGCCGCGATCCTGACTGTTGCGTCCGCTTCCTCTGCGCTCCGCCAGTACCACCGGCCAACCCAAGGCGTTGACCGCCTGGGCACTATCAATGAACCATCCGGCATGCGACTCGATGCCATGCAGGTACAACAGGCAATCGCGGGCCGGCTGCGATCCGTCCCAGCAATAGATACTATTGCGATACGCGTCCGGCAATAAAAGAGATTCGCACTTGTAGGACATGTGTTCGCCATGGTGTGCCGGCGCAATTAGCCCTGCGACGTCTTGGCTAATTCCACGCGGACCTTGATCGATGAGCCTAGTTTTTTCAGGGGTTCGAGTTGCGAATTAACCCGGCCAATGGGATTGACCTTAGAGGCAGCTACGGGTTCGTCACCGGTACTGGCCGGCGTAGAACCGAAAAAGATACAAAGGGCTGACCCCGGCGGCCAAACAGCCAGCTCACCCACCTTCATAAGGGTGCGGGCCTGGGGCTCCTCTTTGACATCCAGGCCGCAGTCGCCGTAATATTCGTCACCCCAACGGCTCATTCTGAGCTCCAAGGGCAGTATGTCCACCAAGGCCTGGACGCTGGGACTGTCATTAAGCTCGGCGATTAACTCGACTTCGCCACTGATAATGCTAATCTGTTGGCCCATTTCAGTTCCCCAAATGCTCACTGAGATAACTTGCGATTTTGTCTATGCCTATCCGATCTTGATTCAGGCTGTCGCGATCCCGTATGGTTACAGTCTGATCCTGGAGGGTTTGACCGTCCACGGTGATGCAGAAAGGCGTGCCGGCCTCGTCCTGGCGACGATAGCGACGGCCAACGGCTCCTTTCTCGTCATAAAAAACGTTCCAGCGCTTCTTCAGGTCATCGTAAATCTTGTGAGCGACTTCCGGCATGCCATCCTTTTTGACCAGTGGAAAGACGGCCGCCTTGATCGGGGCGAGCTTCGGGTGCAGCTTCATCAGCACACGCTTCTTAGGGTTGCCCTTATCGTCGGGGGCTTCATCCTCGGTGTAGGCCTCGCACAAGAAGGCCAGTACGGAGCGATCCACGCCGGCTGACGGCTCGATTACGTAAGGCAGGAAACGCTCCTTTGTCTGATCATCATAATAGGTCAGATCTTTGCCGGAACATTCCTGGTGCTGCTTCAAGTCGAAATCGGTGCGATTGGCTATGCCTTCCAGCTCGCTTACACCAAAGGGAAAGGCGTATTCGACATCGGCACAGTTTGCAGCGTAATGAGCCAGCTCATCCTTATCGTGATCCCGTAACCGTAGGCGCTGCGAACCCAGGCCCAGGTTGATATACCAGTCGAAGCGGGCCTGCCGCCAGTATTTATACCACTGGTCGGCTTGGCTGGGATGGCAAAAGAACTCGATCTCCATCTGCTCAAACTCGCGGGAGCGGAAGGTGTAGTTGCGAGGATTGATCTCGTTGCGAAAGGCCTTACCGACCTGAGCGATGCCGAAGGGCAGTTTCAATCTCTGAGTATCGAGTACGTTCTTGAAATTACAGAAGATGCCTTGCGCGGTCTCGGGACGAAGGTAAGCCAGACTGGACGAATCCTCCAAGGCCCCCATGTACGTCTTCAACATCAGATTAAAAGCCCGCGGGGCTGTCAGACACTCCTGTTCGCCACACACCGGACATGGTGTCTGATCGCTTTGCTGCTGATCGTAGCGAATCGGCTCAAAATCACTCGACCATTCCCTTATCTGCCTGCCCTTTTTCTTGAGTTGCAGTTCCATAGCTGTCAAAGCGTCTTGGGCCTTGTCCGCAATTGCCGAAAACCCCACCGAAACGGTGCCGCCGTGTCGGCTCTGGCCTTGGCGAACGGCATAATACAACTGATCCGCCCGGAAGCGGCCCTTACACTTTCTGCAATCGACCATGGGGTCGGCAAAACCGCCCACGTGGCCGGAGGCCTCCCAAACCCTGGGATTCATAATGACCGAAGCATCCAGGCCGACCATGTCGTCGCGGCTGGTGACTACATCGGACCACCAGAGGTTCTTGACGTTGCGCTTGAGCTCCACCCCCAAAGGACCGTAGTCCCAGCAGCCGTTGAGCCCGCCGTAAATCTCCGAACTTTGGAAGATAAAACCCCGCCGTTTACACAGCGATACCAGCTTGTCCATCAGGTCATTGGGTTTGTCCATCGGGCAACCTTTTTTAACAGCACTTATTTGACAAAAACCAAGGGCTCAGCCCGATCCGGCGGTTGCTGCTCACCCGGCTGTTGCCGTTGGGCTACAAAGACTCTACCGGGGCGATAGTAGCATTTAGTATAGCTTTGTCAAGGAGTTAGGCGCGTGCAAATCGGCTGGCAGACCGAAAGGACGTTGTTCTTGGGCAACACCTCGACTGAGGGTCTGATAACAAGTTGCATCCCAGGGGGATTTGAAAAAGGCGTAATTACCTGCCCATCTTGAGGTTGCGGGAAAAGGTCCGGGAAAAACCCCGCCATCAGTACTGCTGGTGCGCATTTTGCTTGATATCAAGGCGTAGAGAGATTAGAAGATCGCTTTCATAGCAAAAACATTAGAGCAGCACCATGCAGAATCTGGCCTACTTCATTCGCCGGAAGTACACGCTTGTTGTACTGACCCTGGCCGCCTTCGCCGCCCTATGCTAGAGGCATTATGCACGGGTCATTTTGAGGAACTCGGTCTCGTTGACGGTGCGGACGCCAAGTTGGGCGGCCTTGTCGGCCTTCGAGCCGGGGTTTTCGCCCACCACGACTAAATCGGTCTTCTTAGAAACCGAGTTGCTCGGCTTGCCGCCCTTGCTCTTGATGTAGATTTCAATCTCCTGGCGAGAGAAATTCTCCAATGAGCCGGTGACAACTACAGTCATGCCGACTAAGGGCCCGGCGCCTTTGGCTGGGGCGACAGAAGTGTGCTTCATCTCCAAGCCGACTTTGCGCAGGTGGGCTATCATCCGCGCACCGCTTACCGAATGGAAGAAGGCGTAAATGGATTTGGCCACGATAGGTCCGACCTCGTGAATCTCTTCGAGTTCTTCAAGGCCGGCAGCCGCTAATTTGTCCACCGAACCGAAGGCCTCGGCCAACACCTCAGCTACGTGTGTACCAACATGGCGAATACCCAAAGCAGCCAATACCCTGGCTAACGATCGGCTCTTGCTGGCGTCGATGGCGGCTATGAGGTTATCCGCTGATTTTTCAGCCATGCGTTCCAGCTCGGCCACCTGCTTAGCTTTGAGCTTATACAAGTCTGCAAACTCCCGCACCAACTTGCGGTCCACAAGTTGATCGATAATAGCCGGCCCCAGGCCTTCAATATCCATCTGGTCTCGGCCGGCGAAGTAACGCAACCGCTCGCGAAGCTGCTGCGGACAGGCAGGATTCACACAGCGGATATACACGCCGCCTTCGTCCTGTTCCACTTGATCGGATTTGCACGACGGGCA
>JAACET010000109.1 GCA_011682385.1 Actinomycetota bacterium
TGCAGCAGATGTACCAGGTCAGCCCCATCGTCCATGGTCACGTTGGGTTTGTTATCCAGGGCCGCGTTCAGATGTTTATAGAAGACAGCTCGGCTCTCACCTTTGATTGCAAATACCGGGATTTTGAAATCTTTTACTAATGATGCGGCCACGTCGTCTTGGGTGCTGAGCGGATTTGAGGCACAGAGCACCAGTTTAGCTCCCCCGGCTTTGACTGCCCTGGCCAGGTTTGCCGTTTCTGCCGTTATGTGCAGACAGGCGCTCATCCGCAGACCCGCCAATGGCTTTTCCTTAGCGAATCGTTGCCTCACTAATTGCAGTACCGGCATATCGCCGTCCGCCCAGAGAATGCGTTTTTTACCCTGAGCAGCCAACCTGAGATTTTTGACATCGTATTTCATTCAACGGTTCCTTTCTTCATTTGTGAAATCTATGGTTAATTATTTTCTTTCCGTTTCTTTGTTTTCACCTTCGTGCCCTTCGTGTCCTTCGTGGTGAAGGGTTTTTCCGTTTCTTATCCTTCTTTTGCTGCGGCAATAAAATCACGCAGTTTTCCATAATCTTTTTTTCCCGGCCGACTTTCGACACCACTGGCCACATCTACAGCTGCCGGCCTGGCTATGCGGACTGCCTCAGCCACGTTGCCGGGCGTCAGACCGCCGGCCAGGATGATTGACGGCAGTTTCTTGAGTTTCCCAGCTTCTCTTGCTCGTGCGATCCATTCCCAGGGCAGTTTTTTTCCTGTGCCGCCGGCCAGTTTCGGATCATAGGCATCCAACACTATCGCTCGCATTTGTCCCGGCCGATCCAGTTTTGCTCGAAATTTTTCTATGGTCCCTGTAAACCCCGCCCTTCTGGGCTTGAAGACCTTGAGGAAGGGCACGTCCAGATGGTCGTTGATCCAGGAGGCTGTTTCGCAGCCGTGCAGTTGGAGAATGTCGAAACCTACTGCGTTTCCGGTGGCCATGATTTCATCGATGTTTGCATCAACGAACAGCCCCACTGTCTGCACGAATGGTCCGATGTTGGCCACGATCCGCCGGGCTTGCTTTATATTTATTTGCCTGGGGCTCTTGGCGAAGACAAACCCCAGGGCGTCCGCCCCATAGCGGATTGCCGCCCGAGCGTCCGGGAGACTGGTTATCCCTTCGATTTTTACCCGTACAGCCACTTCAGAGATCCCTGTTTATGCTCAAGTCGCTTGCTGCTTGTACTATAGATTATAGCTTGTCCCGCGTCAATGCCCCGAGCTATTCCGGGTGCATTATGGTTCTGTGTATCGTGTTATATTTAGCCCTCGGTTTTAGGGGTCCCCAATCGTTATATTTCGCGATTGGGGTTCCCCACCGGAGTTGAATGCCCCCGGCCTACGTGCCGGGGGTCATCTTTATGATTTCCACAAAACCAAAACCTTAAACACCAGGTTATTCCTCCCCCGATTTTGTTTATTTAGCCTTGGGTTTTATTCCGGGCCTTTTTCTTTATCTTTGTTATCTTCAGCGAAATCTGCGTAATCAGCGTCGAAAAATCCTTATTTTCGTTTCTTTGTTTTCACCTTCGTGATCTTCGTGTCCTTCGTGGTGAGTTCTTTCCGTTTCTTCATACTTCCGAATCACTGCCGCCCCCAGTTTGGCAAATTCGCTGATGTTCTGTTGCCCCACGTATCCGAGATGCCCCTGTGTGCTTAGGAACTGATGAGCCGCTACGACACAGGCCCCTTCCCAGAATATTTCTTTTATTTCTTCCGGCACTTCCTGTTCGCCCACGCATTTTGGCTCGATAGCCAGCACATCGCGGGTGTTATGTTCGGTTCCGCCGACCACTGCTATTCCCGCTCGGCGTATGGCCGTGACATAGTCCTTCAGTACGCTTGGCTGATTCCGAATGGGGATCAGCTCAGCCATGTAGATATTATTCGCTTTGAGTTCTTCGATGAGTTTTTCGACTGGATTTTCGTATTCGCAGATCGGCTCAGTCCCGTCAGCCAGTGTCGGGTAGCACGGGATACCCCCCAGCTCCAGGATTAGCTCGCAGGCTTCTTTAAAATTTACAAAGGCTTCTGCCACAAAGGCTGGCTTGTTTGCCTTCATTAGCTGCGAGCGAATTTCGCCTTGTACTGCAACGGCCTCCTCCGGGTCGGCCTTTGATGCCGCGCCAAACAGCTTGGCCAGGAATTCACCGCGCTGTTGCGGTTTGACCTTTTTGAAGAGTAGCTCTTGAAACGCTTGGGCTATGTGCCGTTCTTGCAGGGTAACTGTTTTGCTGTCGCAGCCGTGCCGCCGGACAACGCCGTCAATGATCGCTTTGGCGTCCAGATGCGTCGCCAACCCAGTCGAGGCAAAGATCGCCTCGATTCGACCGATCATTTCCGCCATCCGTTTGTCATCGTTTTGGCGGATGGTTTTGATTAGCTCCGCCGCTCGTTTTGTGAGTTGTTCAAAGCGGTTGATCCCTTTGCCGCAGATGTACATCTTGCCCGGATTCCCCGGATCGTTGATCCTGATCCCTTTGGTTGCCAGTTCATCCACCAGGGCAATAATCTCCAGCCCAAACAGCGGAAAGATATTTGCTTGCCTGGCTCGTTTGACGAATTCCCCATAGACCGAGAAATCGTAGTAGTTGCTCACCCCCAGCACACCGACACCTTCCTGTTCAGCCAGATTTACTGCTTGCTTAACGCTCTCGAAGGCCGAGAAGTTCGGCGGAAGGTGTATATGTACGTTGACTTTTGGCCGTTTCGTCGGCCCATAGCCCTTCTTAGCCAGTTCCCTTAGTTGTTCTACCGATCCCAGTTCTCGGATCGCTGAGATTGCCACTTGCTTTGACTGTTGCATTTGATTCCTGAGGCAAGAGTACTTGAGTAATTCCCGGACCTCACAGCCTTCGTAGCGATTATATGCCCGGAATAGCGTCGCTGCCACAGATTTCGAAACTGCTCATTGTCCGGGACTGTTTCCCTCTTTCCGTCATATTTATTAAACCTTCGTGAGCTTCGTGTCCTTCGTGGTGAGTTCTTCGCTTTTTTCAGCGTAATCAGCGTGATCTGCGTCGAAAAATCTTTCTGTTTCTTTATCTGCTCTTTTCCTCTCTTCACCTTCGTGATGAGTTCTTTGGTGTTTCTTTTCTTTTTGATATTTCCCCTCGGGCCTCACGGTTTTCTTCCAGACGTCCCCAGATGGCCAACAACGGCGGAAACAGACCTCTGGTTTGATAGGTCACCTTTTTGAATCCTGCTTCTTTGAGTAATTTCATGAATCTGCGTCGCGAGCAGTACCCGATATCCTTTTCGATTGCCACGGTCAGCACTTCGTAGATAAGGTATCCCAGCGGATCGTCGCGGTATCCGTCGATGATTATCAGTTCGCCGTCGGATTTTAGCACTCTGCGCATTTCGCGTACTGCCTGGGATTGCTGCGGGTAGTGGTGGAAGGAGTTCGAGCAGCTGACCATATCGAAATATCCATTTTCGAAGGGCAGTTGTTCGGCGTCACCTACTAGGAACGATATGGTTGTTTTGCCTGTTTTGATGCTGTCGGCCTTGCTTTTGGCCTTATGGATCATGCTGAAGGAGAGGTCCAGCCCCGTAGCCTCGATATCCAGCCCGGTGGCCAGGCAGCCGGCCAGAAACGTACCCGTGCCGCAGCCGATATCCAGGATGCGGAACGTGCTCGTGTTTGAGCCGGCTTTTTTGAGTAGCTTTTTTAGTATCATACCGTGGGACCGCTTAAATATCATCAGATTGAGGATTGAGCGGTCGTATTTGCCGGACCATTCCTCGAATTCTTTCAGTGCTTGAGCTTTGCGGGTATGCAGCTCCACGTTTTGGTCCTTTCTACGGCTTGGTTTACCTTTGCATTTGCAGATATTAACATGCCGGAGCCTGCCTGTCCAATTATTCCATTACTTGCCTGGTTCCGGCAAAACCGGCCATAATATTCTTGTAAACTGCACCGGAGCAGCTAAACTTATGGCCTTATCCAGCTTTCACTGGGCTTATTTGGCAGTCCGAGTCGTCGCGGGAAGGGAAGGCCTCTACCAGAATGTCTGACACAAGTGCTAACTCTTGTCCTTTGGAGTACACCTGCTGTAACGAGGACTCACGTTCCGAGGTTACCGCTCTGCGTCTGCAGGGTCGGCGAGTGCTCAGCATAGCTGCTGCCGGCGGCCGGGCCATTAGTTTGTTGTACGGCGACCCCAGGGAAGTCGTCGCCGTGGACGCCAATTACCAGCAGTTTAGTCTCTGTTGGCTCAAGTATCATGCTATCAGGCACCTGAACAGAGAGGGTTATCTTGCTTTTGTCGGCATTGCCCCCGCTCCCGCTGCCTACAAGCTCAGGACCTACGATCGTCTGCGGGACAGCCTGCCCGACGGTGTCCGTGATTATTGGGACAGCCATCGAGATTTTATTGAGCAGGGCCTGATTTACGCCGGCAGTTTTGATCGCCACATCATTCTTTTATCCAAGGTCTTTCGCCTTACTATTTGGTCGGCCTATAGGGGGATAGCCAATTGTAGTACGCTGCCCCAGCAGATCCGTTATCTTTCGGTTGCCGGCAGTCTCAGGTACAGACTATGGCAGACTCTTTTCAAGCTCATGTACAATCCCAAGTTGGCCCAGCCCATGCACTTGGACGCCGGTTCCGACGAATCCCGTCGCACCGCCGCTGGTTTTTTCTTTGAGAGTATGCGTTCCTGCCTGCGGACTCATCTTTTTTCTGATTGTTTCCAATTGAAATTATTTACCGAGGGCCGTCTGAAGAAGAATGGTCCCTTGCCTTTCCATTTGGAGTCCGGCCACTACGAGACTATCCGTCGGCGTCTGGACCGTTTGTCGTTTCGTTATTCTGAGATTGGCAGTTTCCTCGACAGTGAGCCGGCCGGCAGTTTCGATGCCTTTTCCTTATCGGACCTGAGCAGTTATCTTAGTTCTGACCAGTTGGTCGACCTGTTGGCCGGGGTTGAGCGTACCGCGAGCGACGGGGCCTTGATTTGCCTGCGTGAGTACATTGCTCCTGTGGACCCCCGCGTTGCCTGGCCGAAGAGTTTGAAACGTGACGCTCAGCTCGAGGCCAAGCTCTCCCGGATGGATCGCGTCCTGGGTTACACTTTCGTTTGCGCGAAAGTGGACAGGTAGTATTTAGCTCCCAGGTTCATCGGGGGGTAAAACCCTCGTGATCTTCGTGGTGAGTTCTTTCCGTTCTCTTTCAGCGAAATCTGCGTAATCAGCGTCAAAGGAACTCTTTCTTTCGGTTTTTGTATTATCAGTCCAATCTGCGTCATCTATGGCCAATTATCTTTCTTCCCGTTTCTTTGTTTTCACCTTCGTGATCTTCGTGGTGAGATTCTTGGTTTTCAAATGCCCCCGGCCTACGTGCCGGGGGTCTTAGCCTTGTGCCGGGGGTTTTAGCCTGGTCATTTGGACTTACCCGCTTCAATGCAGCGGCTGAAGAATTCGCCCGCTTTGTCCGGCACGGTCCCCTCCATGTGCCCGAGTCCCGGCAGCCGTAGAGTTTGGCCAATCACCACTGATTTTACATTGAAGCCCATCTTTTTGTGCCAGCGGATAGATTTCCAGGAATCAATCTTAATATTAATGTCGTCGTATTCCGCGTATTGGATCATCACGCGAAAGTTGTTTTTGGCCATTTTCCGGGCATTTTCTTCACTGAGGATATTTTCGTTGAACCAGCAGCCGCGGGCAGCCAGGCCGGCGAATCGGTTTGGATACTTATTGGCCACGTAGTACATCAGGGGCCCTCCGCTGGATAGGCTGCTGATGAACACCCAATTTGGGTCCGCGGAGGTATCCCTTAGGACTTCATCCAGTACGTTCATTACCACTTGCTGGTCACGTTTCATAGTTGAGTCGACGTGATTGAACCATAATGGCACCGGATTGGCCGTAGCCAGCACGGGTGCCGCCACGATGAAGCCGTATTTATCTGCTGTGCTTTCCCATTCTTTTATTTGCCGCTGGGCGTTATCGAAGGGTTTGATGCAGTGGAGGGCCATTACTAGCGGGTAACGTTTGTTGGGGTCGTATCCTGCCGGCTTATACAGATAGTACTGCCTTTTGGTCTGAGGCTCTGTCAGAGTCAGTTGCGTCCCGTTGCCCGGCTCTTCGTTTACGGCACATCCGGCCGCTGACAAAACCAGTACTGCCGGGACCACGAGTTTTAGTACCGCCGTCGCCTTGATAGTTTCTCGTACACTCATTTATTTACTCGCTTGAGTAGCCGGTACTGTTCTGAGGAAGAATTCAGCCGCCAGTTCTGGCATTGCCCCAACTACGTGTCCCAGGGCCAATCCGGGCGGTCGCGGAGTCTGGGGAACCACAAAGGACTCCACATTAAAGCCCATTTTTTTGTACCAGCGGACAGCCTTCTGGGAGTCCAGTTTTACCCAGACGGCATCGTATTCAGCGTAGAAGATCATCACGGGAAAGTTCTTTTTAGCCATTTCCCGGGCCTTTTCTTCGTTTAGGATAGCCGGACTGAAGAAGCAGCAGCGGCTGCACAGGGCTGCGAATCGTTCCGGGTATTGATTAGCCACATAGTGCATTAGGGCTCCCCCGCTGGACAAGCCTGTGACCAGCACTCGATCGCGATCGCCCATGGTACGGTTCAGCACGTAATCCAGCATTCCCATTGCTGCCTGGGCGTCTCGTTTTATGCTCTTTGTGACTCGGTACATTCCCGGCTCCATCAGAGGTCCGGAGTTGACTAATTCCGGTGCCACCACGATTAGCCCGTATTTATCTGCGGTGCTTTCCCATTCTCTGATTTGCCGATCAGCCCCGCCGAATGGTATATAGGCGTGGAAGGTCAGGACTACCGGCCAGCGTTTGCTGGTATCACTCGTATCATATCCTGCCGGCAGATAGAAATATCCTTTTCTACCGGTTTGACTTTCATGAATGGTGAATCGGGTTCCGCTTCCCGGCTTTCCTGTCACCCCGCATCCGCAGCAGAGCATCGCTATACAGGCAGCCAGTGCAATTGCCGGAGCTGTTCTTTTCACTTTTTCACCTGCGTATTTGGTCTGTTCTTGTGGTGTTTTTTATGGTCAACGCCAGCGGATGTTAGCAGCAGGGCAGTTTAGTGTCCATGAATTTCTTGTCTTTTTGTTATTTGTTCAGCCGTTTTTTTCTGCTTTGTGCCTCTG
>JAACET010000110.1 GCA_011682385.1 Actinomycetota bacterium
CCACCTGGTCGGCCAGGTCCACAAATGAACACAGATTGTAAGAAATACAGAAAAACTTTGGACGCTGATTTCGCAGATTTCGCTGAGGATGAAAAGAAACCCCCGGTGAAACCGGGGGCTAAATAAACGGAAAGAATTCACCACGAAGGACACAAAGGTCACGAAGGTCACGAAGGAAGATGGGCTGTACAGAAAGAGGAACCGCCGGCTCGTGGGCCGGGGGCATTAGAAGAAGGGTTTTGGGGGCGGTTCGGAGCTCTAAAACCTTGAGGTAAAGGGTGCATAATTGGCTATTGCAAAAGCGGCGGCTTCTGGCGTAGAATAGTCGGCCAATGAACATGTCGGGCCCAAGGTGATAATACGCAAGATTAGATTGATGAATCTCAGGACAGGATAGGAGTAGTCATGAAAGGATTGGCGAAGAAGGTGGCTATAACGGCTGTCGCTGTAGTAGCGCTGGCAGCAATGATGTGGCCGAGCACGGCTGCAGCACAGGACGCAAGATTGGGGTTCATACAACGCCAACGTCAGATCGAGCAAGAACTACAGTTCGATACGGGTACGGGAGAAACAAAAGAACAACTGCTGAACTTCGAATGGGGCGGATGGTTCACAAGCAGCTACGAACTGTTTCACGACAACGGAATCATCAGCGGTGGAGTAATAACACAAGGTGTACATGAACGACATCTGGCACAATACGATCTGCGACTGTGGGGCAGAGCCAACATCAGCAGCTATGCCCAAGTGTATGCCAGAATACGACTGGGATACGTGGACTGGGAAGTGGGCGATAGCCTTACCAGTCAAGATCACTACTTAGATGGGCCTAATCTGGATCGGGGGTACGTGTCCTTCGATCTGCGCAGAGCAATAGAAGAATGGCAAGGACATCGGCCGAGCTGGACGGTAAATACACAAATCGGACGCCAGTATGTGGAATGGGGAACGGGACTAGTACTGAGCCTGCCGGTAGATGCGGTGATGGTCAACGGTGAGTTCGGCGATCTGAACGTGCGGGCTGTGGCGGCTCAAAGCATCAACTCCATAGATAATATCGATCGGTCAGCAGCGGTGGCAGAACGACTGGAACGAGATTTCTACGGCGTAGAAATAGAAATGCAGGGCTTCGAAAAACATCGACCCTTCGCCTATGCCCTGCGAGCTATCGACCGGACCACAACGCCGGTCGGATCGAGCCAACGGTACGGTTACGACGCCTGGTACTTCGGCGTGGGCTCACGGGGGATACTCTGGAACCCTAAATGGACCTACACAAGTGAAGTAGTCTGGGAAACAGGCAGAGGATACGCTGACGTCTTGACCGGCCCGGGACCAAACGAACTGGAAGATATCCAGGCCTTCGCCGCTGATGTCCAAGTAAATTACTTCATGGGCGGCGTGCATAAACCGAGGTTCTCGGCCCAGTACACCTTCGCCAGCGGAGACGACGATAGGGTCCGACCATCCGATACGGTCAGCGGAAACCTCTGGGGCAGTAACGACTACGGCTTCAATGCCTTCGGCTTTCGATATACAGGATACTCCTTCGCACCGGTAGTAACCAATATCCATGTACTGCGGGCGGGATTCGCCTTTTTGCCGTTCCCGGAAAGCGACGTCTTCGATCAGCTCGAACTCGGTGCAGATGTGTTCGGCTACGCCAGCGCCCAAACCGGAGGAGTGTCGGATGTCTCGGCAGGCACGGGAAGCCGAAGCCTGGGCTACGAGGCTGACACGCATATATACTGGAGGATAGTCTCCGATCTGTCGCTAGTAGTCCGCTACGGCGTATTCATGCCGGGGGAGGCCTTCCTGGACGGAACCAGCAGGCATAGCCTGTACACGGGAGTAACTCTAAGCTTCTAAAGAAAGATCAAAAATAAAAAATCAAAATGCAAAATGACAATGTAAAAATCAAAAAGGTTCGGAGAATAATCCCAATGCAAAAGTTAACTAAAGCGCTAATGCTGTCGTCCATGATACTGGCAGTGAGCCTGGCGAGCTGTACGCCGGCGGGAGTCAAAGGAGTGAGAGCCTTTGAAGATCTGCCGCCAGCTCAAGGGGAAGTAGTCTCCGATGCGGAGTTCCTCTACGAACTGTCCAATAAAAAGTACTGCAGTACCGACGACGCCTACCGGGGAATACTCTATTTCGTCGATGGGGCAGATACCAGCAGCAATTTCCAAGAACGAACGGCCAGGGTGCAAATGCATGGGCTGGCCAAAGCAGACTGGAAACATACGCCCCAAGCTCCGATAACCAAGGGTAAGGTGGCATATATGTTCGCCCGGGCACTTGAATTTCCGGGCGGAGTGATGTATAATATAACTGATGCTGGTTCAAGGTATGCCCTGCGAGAGCTTATCTATAAGGATATAATCAGGATCGGCTCAGAAGGACAGGCAGTCAGCGGGGCTGAATACGTGGGTATCCTCGGTCGGGCTGATGACTATAGACTGGCGGCTGGTGAAAGAGGAAAGGGACCTTTCCCGAACTGGCCCTTCATCAGCGACTAGGGGTGGCGTAATTAAAGAAAGACCAAAGGCTCCGGACTGCGAATCTTTGTCCGTAGGCTCTTATGAGAGGAAAAACCATGCAGCGGATAATCATAACGGCTGGCATTGTGCTGGGATTGCTGGGCACGGCGGGACTGGCAGAAGAAAAGAGCAGCAAAGCCGAAGAAACCAAGACCATCGTGGTCAGCAAAGAGCAAGACACGCCGGAAGCAACCCAGACCACCAGTGCGACTGAAGAACTAACCGCAACAGTGATCAGCGTAACAGGGTCGGCTGAGGTGCGCGAGGGCCCCGGTCAACCCTGGCGAGCAGTAAAGGCTGGTGATAAATACAAAGAAGGTGCGGAAATCCGTACCGGATACCGTAGCGAAGTAAACATGGAGTTCTCCGACAATAGCAAAATAACCATAAATAGAGTGAGCCATTTCCGGGTGGATAAGTTTCGGCGGATAGGAAATAAGGTGGTAACCCGCTCGCATCTGTCCTACGGCAAGGTCAGAGCAGGCGTGGAAAAAGGACCGGCTGTCAGTGATTACAAAATAACCACCTCCATGGGAACCCTGGGCGTAAACGGTACCAGAGATATATATCTCTACGTCGATCCGGGCAGCGGCGTGGCTGTGGTCTGCCTGACTGAACAGGGACAAATCGGCTGGAACCTCGGTCGCGGTAAAGGAACCTTTGTGCATCCAAGCGGCTGCACCAACCAGTACGGCTTGGGTGAAGATATCCGGAAATTGCAGCGCAACGTCCTAAACCTGGTAGATCCGTTCGGCTCGACCAATACCGAACAGAACGTCGGCGACAACAACAATAACCAAGGTGACAATTCCAAAACAGCCAGCACCGGCGGAAGAACCGTCCCCAGCAGTACGCACGACTGGCACTATCTGGACAACTAACCATCCTCAAGGCAGTGGGGGAACCGGCTGAGAGGGCAAGCTACGCAATTGGGGCGGGGACGGCAGTAAGTCTTACCCAGGGCTACCAACAGGGCGTGATATTCATTGTAAAGTTGAACCTCGGCGGGCAAGGCGTCCGTAAAAATCTCCTGAACATAATCGTAGTCCATATCCTCATCAAGCAGACGGTGCCGCCAGAGGATGCGACAGGTGTAAGTGTCCACAACAAAAATAAGCTTTTCAAATCCATAAAGCAATATGGAATCGGCAGTCTCACGGCCTATGCCCTTGATATTCAGCAGCTCGGCCCGGAGGGTTTCGGTGTCCAGGGCTTTTGCGGATTCAACATCCCCCTCAAAACGGTCAATGAGCCAAGTAAGTAAATTGTGCAGACGCTTGGCCTTGATGTTGAAATAGCCAGCGGGCTTAATCAAGGCCGTAAGGTGCTCACGGTCCAACTCAAGCAAACGGTGCGGGTCCAGCAAATTAGCTTGCTTAAGATTGGCCATGGCCTTGGACACGTTCTTCCAGTTGGTATTCTGGGTGAGAATGGCTCCAACCATAACCTCAAAGGGAGTGTCTCCGGGCCACCAGTTCTGAGGGCCAAAGTGGGCTAATAATGTTTCGTAAAACTCTAAAAGTTGTTGGCGAATCGTAGACATATAAGAATATCAAAAAGCAAATATCAAAAACAGAGAACTCACCACGAAGGACACGAAGGTAAGAATAGATTCCCGCTTTCGCGGGAATGACGGATAGGTAAAAAACTAAAACTCCTGAGGGAGTCTTTCTAGTTCGGCGACGGAAAAGACCGGGCCGTCAATGCAGACATACTTGGAGCCAATGTTACACCGGCCGCATTTGCCGATGCCGCACTTCATCCGCATTTCCAGAGACGTAATAATCCGCTCAGGGGCAAAACCCAAATCCTTCAGGGCGGGAATAGAATATTTGACCATGATCGGGGGACCGCAAACCAAAGCAATAGAGTTGGACGAAGCAGGGGCAATCTTGGTAACCACGGCAGGGACGACGCCAGTGTGCTGTGTCCAGGACTCGTCGGGGTGATCCACCGTCAAATGGACCTCAATGTCCGAACGGGCGGCCCAGGTGGAAATCTCCTCACGGTAAACAAGCTCCCCAGGTGTGCGAGCACCGTAGAAAAAAGTGATCTTGCCGAAATCCGAACGCTTGGACTCGTGCAACAAATAACGAATAGTGGCTCGCAAAGTAGTGACGGCAAAACCGCCGCCGACAATGACAATGTCTTTGCCAAGCATATCGAGCAAAGGATAGTGATTGCCAAAGGGGCCTCGCAAGCCAATGGTCTGGTGCGGCTGGCAATTGTGCAAGGCAGTAGTGACCACGCCGGTAGGATACTTCTTGACGGTAAAACTGATATGGTTGGCATCCAAAGGCGATGAAGCAATACCAATAGGAGATTCGCCGGCACCGAAAACCGATAACTGAGCGAATTGGCCGGGCATAAAATCAAACTGCTGTCGCTGGGCGGGATCGGCAAAGACCAACTCGAACGTCTTAATATCCTTAGCAGCGTTCTCTATGGTAATCTTACGAATGGTAACGGTATATGGCAAATAAGGATCAGCCACCCTGATAATCCTCCAACTCATCGAGAATCTCGCGGATGTCAATATTAACCGGACAACGGTTCACACACCTACCGCAGCCAACACAAAAGGCCTGCCCATAACGGTCAACGGTATAACTGAACTTGTGCATTACCCGCTGACGAAGGTGCTGCCGCTGGCTGGGACGCGGGTTGTGACCGCTGGCGTGCAAAGTAAACAAATCAAACATACAAGAATCCCAGTTACGCACACGCTGGCCGGTGTTATTCTTGGCCTCGTCGGCAATGTCAAAGCAATGGCAGGTGGGACAAAGGTATGTGCAAGTGCCACAACCCAAACAACGATCGTGCCAACGGTCCCAGAAGGCACTGTCAAATATCCGGGCTAACTTCGCGGCCAGCTTATCTGAATCTATAGGCTTGACCGTGGTATCCTGGGCGATCCTGACGGCCTTATCGAAGGCTTGGGCGTCCTGAGCGGTGGCCTGGGCCGGCAAATCAGCGGCAGTCAATAGATCGGCACCCTTGGGCGTAAGGGTCCCAATAGCAAAACGGTCCTCAGGTAGCTCGATAATTAAAAGATCAGAGCCAGCCATATCGGCGGGATTGCTGCCCAAACGAGTGCAAAAACACGATGGGGCTAATTGCTTACAGGCCAGGCTGACAATAGTAGTGGCCTTTCGCCGAGAAACATACTGCTGGTCGCGATAAACGTCGGTATCAAAAACCTTGTCCAGCATGGCTATCGAACGGGCATCACAAGGGCGAACGCCAAAAAGGACCTGCGGAGTAATCTGCTGCGGGGTGTCGTCGAGCTTGACCTGTTGGCGGTCAGTGGCAAAACCAAACAGACGCTCGGTCTTGGGAAAGAAAATCTGCTTGGGCGACATACGAGTATTGACGGCATCGAAGTCGGCCTGATTGCCGGAGGTAATCACGCCAAAATTGGTGTAGTCGTCCTGACGTGTGGGGGCCACCACCGTGAAGGTGCCAAGCATCTGGTCGAGCCACTTAGGCAAGTCTTCGCGGGAGATTATTCTAATTTCATTGCTCATAAGTCATCTGTTACATAAAGAAGTCATTGGGATCGGAACCCGAGTAAGTCGAGAGCGGTGGCTTGGCCTTGGCGTCAGGATCGTCGCCGGCTTCAAAATCAAAAAACTCGCGAGCGTCCGAACGAATCTTGCCCGTGTACTTGTGCAAATTAACGCCCACCGGACAAGCTCGCAAACAAGCGCCGCAGCCGGTGCACCGGCCGGCCATGTGTATCATACGGGTAATGTGGAAAACCTGAACGTCCGATAAGTGATCAGTCTTGCCCAGCCACTTGGGACCGGAAGCGTCAATAAAGCAAGTAGTACAATAACAGGCGGGGCAAGCATTGCGGCAGGCAAAACAAGTAATGCACTTACTCATCTCGCTGCAAAAGTCGTCCCAACGCTGCTGGGGGCTCTTGGCGGAGAAGGCCTGAACCTCGGCGAATTCGTCACCCTCGGCGGGCTTACGCTGGGATTGGCCCAAAACCTGGTCGGAAATGACCGGCTCGGTAATCTTACAAATAGCACATCCGGGGCTAAGCAGGTCTTTGAGCGGAAGGCGCTTTGGGCCCTGATCGGTCTGGACAACAAGCTCGTCGTTCTCGATAGCCAGACTGCGGATCGTATCAGGCGGGACAATTTTTTCGATCCTGGAAATATCGACAACACCTTCACAGGGCACGGCTAAAATAGTAAGCAAATCACGGTCGATCTGCCTTTCCTGGATGAGGCCGACAATGCTGCGAGTGTCGCAAGGCTTAAGAACAATAGCAACCTTTTGGCCCTTATGGCGGTTAAGAAAAACGCTGAGGTTGTGGCCGCAAAGAGGGTTGTAAACGAGACGGTCGGCATCAGAAGCACTGCGAATAAAAGCGGGACGCACACCTATGCCGGCTGAGCCAGATTCGTAGCCGATGACTAAATCCACCTTCTTGGTCGAAAGGAGGTCAGCGGCAATCTTGCGGAGTTCTTGTTCTATTGAGGACATATCAATATCTCATCAACACGAAGAAAGTAAAGAACTCACCACGAAGGACACGAAGATCACGAAGGTAAAAACAACTCATAAGAAACACAGAACTCACCACGAAGGACACGAAGATCACGAAGGT
>JAACET010000184.1 GCA_011682385.1 Actinomycetota bacterium
GTATCTGGCCGGTAGCTGAGAATTACATGGCCCTGGTTCTGCTCGACCACCTGATGGCCCATTACGGCTACCAGGCATTGAAGGAGCAGATCGCCTCAAGCAAATAATCGTCCTCCCGAACGATGTCATTCCGGACTTAATCCGGAATCCAGATATTTGATGTCATTGCGAGGCCCGCAGGGGCGCGGCAATCTCTGTTCTTCTAGCGGTTACCCGTACGGGACACACACTTTGGCTTCCGTGGCCATTACCTACGCATCCTCGCTCATAATATCCTCTTTTAATTTGAATAGATCGGTCCGTTCTTTGCCTTTGCTTTCCTCAAAGATTCTATCAAAAGCAATAGCCTTCGCCAGCGTCCGTTTGAAATACCGCACACCCTGATCGAGTCCTACGGCGCCGAATGTTTTGCCAAAAGAGGTTTCGTACATGATATTGCACATCTGCTCCAGCGCCTCTAATGCTTTCTTATCCTCGCCTTCGGGGAATGCTCCGAGGGTCTTTTCAGAGACAACTGTTGTCTTATCGTAGTGGGCAAGGCGTTTGTTTCTCGCATCTTTTATTTTATCTCTAAATGTGAGAACAGTCGTGTTCAGTTTATTAAGTTTATTCAGGCAGCCTCCTGGCCAATCGATGCTCTCAATCAGATTGGCTATAGTTAGATTCTCATCCTTGCCGCTTTTCGCCGGGTCCGTCAATTTCGCTATTTCCAGTAGATAGTAGTTAATCAGGATTGTATTGAGATCCCCAAAGAACCCAGGAGTCGTTTTTTCTAGAAGGTGTGGAGAGGAGTTGTCTTCAAATAACTCCTGACGGATATAGTATATTTGTTTCAGTTCAATCAGTTGGTGATAAAAGAGGTCGACTATTTCACGAGAGGCTTTATCTTTAGGATGTGATTTGGCCACAGACTCCCACCTCCTGTCCTTCTCGAGTTTTGGTATGCATATTTGGCATTTCCTCGCTATCAGTGTTTGTCTGCGAAGTCTTGCGAACCATCCCGCAAGACCCCACTCACGGAGCCTGCCAGATTATTTTGCCTTCCGGACCGAAGAGCAATAGAGATGATTCGGGATAGCTTATGATCTTACCGTCCGGCGCAGTAGTCCGCCCGCTGCCCAGTACGGCACGAGACTTACCGTTCTCGTCGCGGAGGTCCAGCATCGGTCTGTCCTTATCTAGACACAGTGCAACGCGGATTCCACCGTTCTCGTCGACTAGGTTCAGCCCCGGCCCATCCTTGATTACCGCCAGCGTCAGGGAGTTCCCCTGCTCGGCAAACATCCCGAGTCCCATTCCTTTCTCGTCCATGGCCAGAAAGACGCGAGGTTTACCCTTCTCGTCTGCCAGACTCAGATTAGGGCCTTCCTTCCCCACGGACAGTACGGCGCGCGTTTTATTCTTTTCGTCGAGCAAGGTTAGCGCTGGACCAAAAGAGTACATACTCAATGCGCCGCGTTCTCGCCCCTGCTCATCCAGCAAGATAAACGCATTAGCCCGGATGACCGTTTTATCGTTTGTTTTTTCCTGAGCATAGACAGTACTTGTTGTCGTCCTGCCAGCCACAAGCAGGGCTGATAGTCCCAAGAAAAGCCCCATCCCTCCCAGGATCAATCGGCGGCTGTTCCGTTTGGTCCGAGCCAGCTCAAGTTCCAGTTTCTCCAGACGTTCTTCGGTAGTCATCCTGAATCCCCTTATAAGGTTCTGATTCTTTAACCCTACTTTCCTTCGTGCCTTCGTGGTGAATCCCCTTTTCATAATTCCGCTAGCCGAAAGGCCTCTATCTGCTCGTTCGCATAGCCGCCCCGACATTGGTCATCAATTCAACGAAATTGGGAAAGGTGACAGCCACTGCCTCAGCCGTATCTACTCTTGTCGTTCCCTTGGCTGCCAATCCCGCCACCGCCAAGGCCATTACAATCCGGTGGTCGTTATGTCCGCAGACCTCCGCTGCTTGCAGTTCACCGCCGTGGATTACCAGCCCGTCCTTTAGTTCTTCGCACCGAATCCCCATCTTCCCCAGCTCTTTAGCCATGCCCGTAATGCGATCCGTTTCTTTGATGCGTGCCTGCGGTACATTAACCAGACTGGTTTTCCCTTTGGCTGCCGCTGCCGCCACCGCCATTGCCGGCAGAGCGTCCGGAGCCGGAGTTTGATTCATATCAATTTCCGCACCTTCCAGTTCTCCGCCGTTAACCTTTATCAGATCAGCCTCGCGTTGGACCTCTGCGCCCATCAGTTCCAGATAGTCCGCCACAGCCTTATCGCCTTGGGAGTCTGACATTTCCAGCCCTTCCAATGTTAGGCTCGAGCCGGTTATTGCCGCCGCTACTAAGAAGAACGTCGCCGAGGAGAAATCTGCCGGTATGCGTCGCTGAAAAGCTCCGTAGCTTTGGTTTCCGTGTATTTTGAATGCCCGCCAGTCATCCTGTTCGTATCTGATGCCTTGGCTGTTCAGCCAATCCAGGGTCATCTGCACGTAGGGCCATTCGTTTAGATGTTCCACCTTGATCTCGGAATCGCCTTTGGCCAGCGGGCAGCACAACAGCAGACTGCTGAGGTACTGGCTGGAGTCAGCCCGGATGACGGTTTTGCCGCCAGCCAGTTCACCGCCTATTTCCAACGGTGCTCGACCATCTCCACCCAGTGAGACAGCCTTTGCTCCCAGGTCGTTAAGTCCCTTGAGCAATGGCCCATGTGGCCGAGAGCGGATTTGTTCATCTCCGGTGAATTGCGCTTTCGCTGACGCCGGCAGCAGAGCCGCCGAACCCATGGCCATCCTCAGGGCTGTTCCGGAGTTACCCACATCGATTATTTCTATTGGCTCGTGCAATTTCCCTGCCGTGCCGTTGACTATCCAATTTGCTCCTGAAGTATCTATTTGCGCTCCCAGTGCCCGGTAGATTCTCACCGCGGAAAGTGTATCCAACGAGTCCAAAGGCCCTTCGATTACGGACTTTCCGTTTGCCAGGGCCGCGATAGCCACTGCCCGGATGGTGTGCGATTTTGAGGCTGGAATCCGCACCGTACCGTTTAGCCTGGATGGTTCTATTTCTAAGCGCATGGTTTTATCTCAGCTCCCCTATGGTATCACAATTGGTTGAAATATCAACAATCCCCCACGGACCGGTTGTGCCTTGGCGGTTTTAGACCGGTCTGGGCAGTTCTCTGGAGTTGATGACGATAGCGCCGGCCTTCGCCATTTCGTCCAGGGCCCTTTGCACAGCGCCGGCCGGTACGTCCGGCAGGCGTCGGCTATGACCACCATTCTGAAGCCTTCCTTCAGGCCGTCCAACACAGTGGCCCTAACGCAATAGTTGGTAGCCAGCCCGACCACAAAGAGCCGATTGATCTGCTGCCCGCGGAACTCTTCAGCCAGATCGCCTGCGTCGAAGACGCTGTAAGACTCGCGATCCTTCTCAGTGGCCTTGTCGATTACCTTGGCGTACAACGGCACATGGAGTTGTGGATGGAAAGCTGCTCCGTCTGAGCCGGCCACGCAGTGCTTTGGCCAAGAGCCATCGACGAACTTTGGCTCAGTGGAAAAACTGACGTGTCCGGGCGGATGCCAATCACGGCTAAAAATCACCGTAACGAACAGATCCTGCAATCGGTTTATGACGGGTACGACCTTCTCGCCTTCCGGCACAGCTAGGGCCCCGTTTGCGCAGAAGTCCTTTTGGACGTCCACGACAATCAGGGCATCGCTGGCCGTAAGCTCACCAACGGTCGGTTTTTTATCCTCGGTCATAACCGCGCTCCGGATGTCCCCAACAGCCTGATAGGTTAGCATTAGATTCGGTTTCTGTCAACAAATCGCGGTGTCGGGGGTGCATTTGAGACTTGCCCGCAAGGTACAAGCGTGATACTATGATTTCGGTCGTGCTAGGCGGGGCGCTAGCGGTGTCCTGTAACCCGCAATCCGCTATAGCGGGGCTGAATTCTTTTCCGAGGCTGATTTGCTCGGTTCCTCTTGGTTGGTATGGGGTGTTGACGGTTGGGTCCTATGCAATAGACAACTGCGAACCTGGTCAGGTCCTGACGGAAGCAGCCATAAGCGGTCCCGTCTATGTGCCGTAGGGTTGCCTGGCCTGAGCTACCAATCGACTAATGAATCGGATGAGTCAGTCGAAGAGAAGTGCACGACCTTTTTTTTGTTCTAAGCCAGGGCATTTGCGGAGTTCCACCGAATGTCTTATACGGTTTTGGCTCGGCGTTACCGCTCGGAAACCTTTGCCGACCTTGTTGGTCAGGAGGCCTTGACCACGACATTGGCTAATGCCCTGACCAGTGGGCGAATCGCTCATGCCTTTTTGTTTACGGGTGTGCGGGGTGTGGGCAAGACCTCTGCCGCCCGCATCCTGGCTAAATCGCTGAATTGCCTTGAATCCAAGGCTCCCACCCCGAAACCCTGCCTGAAATGTTCCTCTTGCACTGCCGTCCACCAAGGCGAGGATATAGACGTTATCGAGATTGATGGTGCCTCCAACAACAAAGTCGAGAATATACACGAACTCTGCCAGAATGCCGTCTATCGGCCCAACAGGTCGCGATTCAAAGTTTACATTATAGACGAAGTTCACATGCTCACTAATCAAGCTTTTAATGCTCTTTTGAAAACCCTGGAAGAGCCGCCCGAGCACGTGAAGTTTATTTTTGCCACCACTGAGCCGCAGAAGATACCAGCCACTATCCTTTCCCGCTGCCAGCGCTACGATTTTCGTACTATCGGAGAGAGTGATATAGCTCAGCACCTTCAAAAGATTCTCCAGTCCGAAAAGATTCCAGCCGAGCAGGCTGCTGTCGAACATATTGCTCGATTGGCCGCCGGTTCCATGCGGGATGCCTTGTCTATTTTGGATCAGTTGCTTTCTGTGGGCCAAAAGAAGCTCACCAGTGCGCAATTGGAGCAGACCCTGGGCAGACCGAACTTTCGCCTGCTGCTGGATACCGTTGGTGCTCTGGCCGGCCACGATGTTTCCACAGCTCTGACCGGATTGGACGAATTGATTCGGCTGGGCCACTCGCTGGATCAGATCGTTAGCGCGCTTATCGAGCATTGCCGGAGCCTTATGCTTCTGTTGACCTGCGGAAAAGATACTAAATTGGTCCTGGCCGGCCGGGAGAACCGTAAAGCCCTTCTTGAGCAGGCCGCTAAGCTTGATGTGCCCACCGTGGTCTTCTTTATTAGTGTCTTTGAGGAACTGGGCCGATCCATCCGCTTTTCCAGTTCTGCCCGAGCCCTTTGTGAAGCTGCTATGGTGCGCTTGGCTGCCAGGGAGAATTTCGTCTCTACCGAGGCCATCATTGGTTTGCTGGAGTCGGGCCGCTCC
>JAACET010000004.1 GCA_011682385.1 Actinomycetota bacterium
GCCAAGATAGGCTGGTGGGAATAGTAACCGTTGACGACGTCGTGGACGCTATGGACGAGGAATTCAGCGAGGATGTGCAGAGGATGGTCGGCGTAAGCGGCCTGGAAACTGTGACCACGCCATGGGCGAGTTCGCTGCGTTCACGGATGCCCTGGTTATTAGTGAATCTGCTGACGGCAACGCTGGCAGCGACAGTAGTAGCTGTCTTTCGAGGTCAAATTGAAAAACTGGTAGCTCTGGCGGTACTGATGCCTATCATAGCCAACCAGGGCGGAAATACCGGTCAACAGGCCTTGGCAGTAACCATCCGGGCGCTGGCCATGGGGGAGATCCAACGGCACAAGGCCTGGCCGGTGATATTGAGGGAATTGCTGCTGGGGATAACGCATGGGCTTCTCATCGGTTGTATATGCGCGGTGATTGCCGGCCTGTGGTGGGGTAATCCCGGGCTGGGATTTGTGGTTGGCCTGGCTATGTTGTGCAATTTGATTGTAGCCAGCACCGTAGGGGCAGCCATACCATTGACGCTGCGGAAGTTCGGGATCGACCCGGCTCAGTCCAGCACAATATTTCTGACCATGATTACCGACACTGTGGGCTTCGCCACCTTTCTGGGATTGGCCAAGATTTTCTGGAGCCTGCTGGCATGAAAAAGGCTTGAGGCCTGAGGCTTGGGGCTTGAGGAAGAAACGGAAAGAGTTCACCACGAAGGGCACGAAGGTAAAGAAAGGCACATAGGCACAAAGTGAAAGCCTCCGGCCTGCGTGCCGGGGTTGCTGGGATAAGTGTTAACTTTTCCGCCTACGCCTAAACATGGCCAAACCGCCCAATAGCACGAGGCCCAGTGTGGCTGCCTCTCACGGTAAAACTCGCATGGCCAAGCCCTGGGAACGCTTGGGCAATCCTGACACAGCCGCCAGAGACTTCTACACACACGCCCCCACGCTGAGCAATTACTGATTGATGCGCGTTCGTCGCACAGCCTAGCTGTTTTTCGCTGTCGACGCACGGTTAACCGGCTTGATTATTATGTTTGGCTTATAATGGCCCAAGTTTTGGAAATGTAAGTACATTGAATAACCTGTAATGCCATTCAAGCAATCCTTTTATATTGCTGGCAATTAAAGCGTGCTTCATAAATACATAATTGATTTTTCCAGATGCATATTCTTTCCAAAAACGCGCAGAGAATTGGTGATCAGAATGCTGCAATATCCCATTGTATATATAGGCAAATTCACACTGCTTTATTAGTGATTTGATCGCCTTATAGCGTTCATCAAGTGATTGTGCAAATTCGCGAGTTACATCTCTTTCGTCCCCCTGAGTTACCATTATAGACAGACCCTTTTGCTTGTCATTATTTAGTAGTTTTTCCCTGCAAAATTTATGAAGTTTTTGATAATAAACTGAATC
This sequence comes from Actinomycetota bacterium, assembly GCA_011682385.1. Taxonomy (GTDB): domain Bacteria; phylum Planctomycetota; class Phycisphaerae; order JAACET01; family JAACET01; genus JAACET01. The sequence continues at coordinate 1,417 of JAACET010000004.1, forward strand.
ATTCCTGTTTTGAATGATCGAACGATACTCATTCAGAACATACCTAGCCTCAGGGGAATTGCCAAAAGAGTATGTTCCGTTCTTTTCTCTAATATCTGCACGTTCGAACGTCGGCAAGCAATGATACTTCGTGACGAAGCAAACAGATTGGGCTTGTTCATATTTGGTCAGCAAAGGCATTGGGGCGCTGCTGGTATAAGTAAAGCCGATCGGTCCAGGAATATTGGTTACTAAGTATTGGAAGGCAATATTGACGACATGGCCCACTTCGTCGTGCATCTCATCAAACTTCTCTTGGATAACTGCCGGCAATTGTTGAGGCTTGTCCATTTTCTACTAGCTCTTGTACTGATTTTTTGACGAGTGACGAAAATGTCTTTTTGCAGCCGTCCGCCCATTTCATTCGATTTTGCCGGCCTTGGTGGCCCCTATAATTGTCCTTTCAATTGCGTCTGCCTCAGCCAAGTCGCTTTTTAGCTCCTTGGCGGTTGCCACATTGTTGGACAATATGCCCTGGCGTATCCCAAACTCCGTCAGTAGCTTGATGTTTTCTTTCGTGGTTTCCAGGTCTTGTTCCCCAGACCGTAGCTTGCTTAGCTCCGATTGCCGGCCTTGGTAGTTGGCTAGTTGGGCGGCATCCCGCTCCATCTTCTTTTGTCGAAGCCTTATGTCTTGGATTCTGGCGTTATTCTCAAGGGCAAAATCACGCCAGAACTCCTCCCTCCTTCGAGGAGAAACGGTCTTAATCCTATCATCAGTCCTACGGCATATCGCGTTCAAGTCTTTGATATAATCGACGGTTAACTGGCTGAATGGCTTTTTTCCCTCTTTCGTTATGCCCCACCTTTCATTCATTATGCCCCAGCTCCTTGCTCTGGCGTCATCTTCCGCTTGATACTTATAGGGGTCTATGTAGTATACTGGAGTTGTCGTTCGCGTTGTATGACTTACGTTCGTACAGCCTAACAGCGCAACGCACAGCCCCACAGTAGCTAGCTTTTTCATTTTCACCCCTTTCTAACGTAACCCATAACCTGATAAAGGCCCACATACCCCTGCCTTATATTCCAATTATCCTGCGCGACAGGCATGGCTTGCCCCCGAACGAATTGGGCTTATTTGCGAATGGTACGAAATCCGCCCCGGTCCCCACTCGCACCGGGATGAACCTAACAGAACACAAACGGCTTGTCAAGTGGTTTTTTGTGAAAAAATAGGAATTCTGGATTCCGGGTCAAGCCCGGAATGACAAAATGGAAGTGTTTGTTGCAGACAGCTACGCGCTGGCCAGGGATTGCTCACGCCGGAAAGCTCGGCTCACGCCGGAAAGCTCGGTCCAATGCGGGCAAAACATAGGAACTGACGACCTCTTCCCAACTCATCTTACTGGCCAGTTTATAGCCGCTGTCTATGAGCTCTGATATTTCCTCTTGAGAGCCAGGCAGCCGCTTGAGTATTTCTGCGGCTACTCTGGCAGCTACTTGTTCCTCGATGACTTCTCTTTTGGCTCGATCTATAGCTAAGAGGTCCTTCAGGTCTGCCCGGCCGGTACCAATGTCTGTATAATCGGCAATGATGACGTTTGGTACTCCTTGCTTGCCGTTGACTGCCCTGGTAAAGCCGACACAACCGCAAACCTCCGACACAACGCAAAGCGTGCCGAAGCTCAAAGGCTCCAGTTGTGAGATTCCGAATGGCTCATATGTGGATTGGCCGAACTCCACGTCCGAGCCGCGACGAATATCAACGAAGCTCATATCTTCGGGCATACGTCGGCCACAGGTCTGGCGGCTCCAGCCGAATTGGTTAACGAAAACCACCTTGGCCGCTCTGTTCTGGGTATTGATTTCCTGGACGCCGGAATAGAACAAGGCTTCGCCGGACGTCAGGTCGCCGTGGCCTTCGCGATGAACCACCGGCCAATGCCACCACTGCTCCATATTATAGACATCTTTGGGGTCGCGGTAAGGCACTTCGCAACTCAATACAAAGAGCACGGCCGTCTTTCCCTGTTTGAGCAATTCAGCGTCAAGATTCTTCATTACCCGCAGATCACGCCATAGTCCTTTACTGGTTACCAGGCGGGTAACATGAGTAAAGACATAGTCCGGCCGATAGCCCAGCAGCATCTCGGCGTAGTCCTGGAGTCTTTTCTTGGAGGCGAGCTTTTCTTCCAGGCTGATCTGCCAGGCGGGCAGGCCATTATAGACTATGTCGATATCCACATTATTAAACTCCGGCGAGAGAAACCGCAACTCCTGGGCTACATAGTCTCCCACGGCCAAAATGTTATCGCAATATTGACTGGCCTTTACCAGCGGGTACTTGAAGAAGCCGGACATGTCTCCAAAGATATCGTGCAGATAATGCTCATGATCCCTAGCGTGAGCCAACACGTTGTAGAACATGGTGTCGTGGCCGGGGGATTCCTCCACGATTTTTCTTATGGGCGCGGTTTCGTGGGCGTAGAACACTGTTCTGAACGCGTTGGCTGACTGTAGCATGGCGGCCAAGGCTGTGGGCATTCCCATATACTCATGGGCAATCACCAGGCACTGTGTATCGGGACGGCACACCCCCAAGGCTTGTACTGCTGCCAAGGCTGGCTGAGCCAGACGCACGTACTGCTCGTAGTCCCAGGACTGCTCATAGCGGTCTGAGCGGATGCCGAATTTGTCGTACAACAGGCCTTTGAATTGGTTCAGCTTCTGTTGGTTACACCTGGTGATATCGATCAATAGCACTTCCGCCGAACTTCTCAGACGCGACCAGGGGCATCGCAGTGTTCGCCGACCGTACACAATGTTGACCTTATATTCCCGCTCAACCTTTGCCAGGCTGGCGGCATATTGATTCTTTACTAAACCGTCGAGCGACGAGTAAAGAACATCACCATCGGGTCCCAGCCTTTCATCGGCTCCGCCTTCGGTGGTAAACAGTGGGGCTACCAGGATACTCCGGCTGATGGCTTCACGATAAGGACCGGATGTAAGCATACCGTCTAAGACTGCCCCGATACCTCCAACCTTCCTGGCTGCTTCGTGGGTTACGTGTATGAGTGTTCTGCTGGGTTGGGCCACGAAAGACCTCCATGAGTAATTTATTTGCAGATAAGCGATTATATCTAAATCGACCAATCTTGGGCAGTTCTTTAGTCCCTCTTTTTGTGTGCTTGACTCAGCGCTGCAGCAGTAGTAATCTGCCCGTAGGAATTATATCAGCTCGCTTTCGGATTTGTTGCTAAAACGGAGTTTGATCTATGGCCAAGACCAAGCCAGCCATAAGTGCCATCGGGGTATTAACCAATGGCGGTGATTGTCCAGGGCTCAATGCCGTGATACGGGCGGTCAGCAAAACAGCTATTATGCAGTATGGATTGACGGTCTTCGGGATTGAGGATGGGTATCTGGGACTCATCCAGAATCGTATGCGACTCCTGGATACGGCCGATGTGTCCAACATACTCACTCAAGGGGGAACGATTATAGGTACATCCAACACGGCCAATCCATTCGGCTTTCAACTGACCGTGAACGGTAAGGACAGCATAGTTGATGTGTCAGACATGGCTATCCGTAATCTCAAAAAGCGCGGGATAGACGCCCTGGTCTGTATCGGCGGTGACGGCAGCCAGAGTATCGCTTCAAAGTTGGCCAAAAAAGGCCTGCGGATCATAGGTGTGCCCAAAACCATCGACAACGATCTGTTCGGCACCGATAGGACCTTCGGCTTTGACACCGCCGTGTTCATTGCTACTGAAGCCATCGACCGGGTCCATACCACCGCATCCAGTCATCATCGGGTAATGATTGTAGAGGTCATGGGCCGAAATGCCGGCTGGATCGCCCTTCATGCCGGCACCGCCAGTGGTGCTGATGTCATTTTGATACCGGAAATCCCTTATGACCTGAAAACGGTCTGCAAATATATCCTCAGGCGTTCGCGGTACGGCAAGCGGTTCAGTATTGTCGTTGTCTCCGAGGGTGCCCGTCCGCGTGGTGGCAAGCAGATAAGTCATTATGACAAGAACGACCCTAATTTTCCCATGCGACTCGGCGGGATCGGGCAACAACTGGCAGCTGATATTTCTCAAAAAACTCAACTTGAGTGCCGGGCCATAATTCTCGGCCATGTCCAGCGCGGGGGCACACCGACGCCTTTTGACCGTGCCCTGGCTACGCGGTTCGGTTATGAGGCTGTCCGCCTGCTGATGAACGGATGCACGGGATGTATGGTCGCTTTGCGAGGCGACAAGATAAGTTCGGTCAGTCTGGAATCCGTGGCCGGCAAGCAGAAGACTATTCGATCATCCAACCATCTCATGGCGGCGGCCAAGGCAGTCGGGACTAGTTTTGGTGTCTGAGGTCAGGTGATGAAAAACAGAGAGCTGGCCAGCATTTTTGAACAAATGGCCGACCTGCTTGAGATTCTTGGCCAGGATCCCTTTCGTATAAATTCCTATCGTAAAGTCGCCCGGATTGTCGGCGATTTGACAGAGGACATCGAAGGTTTATGGAAGCAAGGCCGTGTGGGGGAACTACCCGGAGTCGGCAAGAATACAGCCGGCCGTATCGACGAGTATTGTAAAACCGGCCGAATCACTGCCCATCAGGAATTGCTAAAGCAAGTGCCCGCAGGTCTTCCGGAGCTATTGGATATTTCCGGCCTGGGGCCAAAGACCATTGCCAAGGTCTGGCGACAACTAGAGGTGACATCTCTGGATGAGTTACAGCAAGTTATTGATGATGGTCGATTGGCAGAACTCCCCGGCCTGGGGCAGAAAAAAGCTAAGCAAATAGCACGTGGTATTGTCTTTCGTCAGAAAACCGCCGGCCGAACACCGTTGGGCATTGCCTTACCGATTGCAGAAGACCTGGCTGAGCAACTCAGCAGAATCGCTGGGGTCAGTCGTGTGGAGATTGCCGGCTCAGCCCGAAGACGCTGTGAAACCATAGGCGACGTGGACCTGCTGGTCCAGGCTGGGCAAGGCAAAAAAGTGATTGAGGCCTTCACCAAATTCGACGGTATCAGCGAGGTATTGGCGGCCGGTACTACCAAGGCCTCTGTGCTTCTTAAAGAGGGCTTTCAGGTGGATGTCCGTGTGGTTTCAAAGAAGTCTTTTGGCGCGGCGTTGGCTTATTTTACGGGTTCTAAGGCCCACAATGTGGCCGTACGGGGCATCGCTGTAGATAAAAAACTCAAGCTTAATGAGTATGGACTCTTCAAGGGTGAGCGAAGGATAGCCGGTGCCGACGAGAGCGGCATTTACAGCAAACTGGGCTTGGACTTCGTCGTGCCGGAGATACGAGAGGATCGAGGAGAAATCCAAGCTGCTCAGAATGGCACATTGCCCAACTTGTTAGAGATTTCCGATATCCGGGGCGATTTGCACATGCACACGACGGCCTCGGATGGTACCACCACCATCGAGGAACTGGCCCAGGCAGCCAAGGACATGGGTTATGAGTATATTGCCGTGACCGAACATTCAGGAAGTTCAGCCATTGCTCATGGTCTGAATGCAGAAAGACTGTTGGAGCAGATCGAGAAAGTACGACAGGCTGACATAAGAATAAAGGGCATAAAGATTTTGGCCAGCGCCGAGGTGGATATCCTGGCAGACGGCTCACTCGATTATCCACCCAAGGTCTTGGACAAACTGGACCTGGTGACAGCTTCGATCCATTCCGGTTTGGCTGGCTCAGCTCAAAAGGTTACTTTTCGGCTGCTCAAGGCCATGGAGAGTCCATACGTTGATATCATCGGTCATCCCACCGGACGATTGCTCGGCCAGCGAGAAGCTATGGACCTGGATATGGCGCAGATCATTGCTACAGCAGCCGAGAGGCAGATTGCCCTGGAGTTAAACAGCCACTGGGTCAGGCTGGACCTGAAGGATGTGCACCTGCGAATGGCGAAAGAACACGGCGTTAAGATTGCCCTCTGTACGGACGCCCATAGCGTCGAGGACCTTCAGAACATTCGTTACGGCATCTGGACTGCCCGGAGGGGATGGCTGCAAGCTTCTGATGTACTCAACGCTAAAACTGCCGAGGAGTTAGTCGAATGGGTGAATGCCCGTCGCGAAGCGCGTAAGTGATTACAGGAATATCTTGCCCGCAATCCAGCACACCAAACCGGCAATCAAAGGTGTGTTGAGCCAGCCGAATAAAATCCTCACCACCGTGCGTTGGTTAATGGTCTTGACCCCCTTGAGTAGGCCTATACCTAAGACTGCGCCAACAATGGCCTGAGATGTACTCACCGGTACACCGAACTGAGCATAGAAGTGTACGGTTGCAGCCATGGCTATGACGGCTACAAGGGCAGAAAAGGAACTCAACTGCACCAGGCGGCTGCCTACAGTCAGCATCACGTTCTTGCTGTAGGTCAAAACGCCCAAGGCAATGCTGGCCCCCCCGATGAGAGTAAGCCAAAACAAACTGCTAGAGAGGTTCTTATAATAAATACCGGTGATGTTGGCTACGTTATTGGCTCCCAAGGCGTAGGCACCATAGCACCCGCTGATAACCAAGGCTGTTTTCAGGAATATGGCCCGACCAATCAAATTAAGGTGCAGCATTAGCAGAAGCCGGGCCAGAAGCGGATAGAGCAATAAGGCTAGCAGGGCTGCCCCTATCGGAGTGCCCACCCAACAGGCCAACATCCCCAGCACCTCAGACCAGTGAATTGCATCGGCATCGGTGATCAATCCCATACCTATCAGAGCGCCTAGAAATGCCTGAGAGGCCGACACCGGTAATTTCAAGCTGGTCATTATGGTCACTGTAATGCCGGCAGCCAGGACAGTAATAAAAGCGGTTCTTCCAGTTTGAGTAGTCAATTCCCCTATGCGTTTTACCCCCTCTTGTCCTTCTACGATAGCTCCCAGCAGGATAAAGATGGCCGCCAGTATCACTGCGGTGCGGTACTTTAAGATTCTGGAGGCAACGGCTGTGCCGAAGACGTTGGCTGCATCGTTGGAGCCTAAAGCCCAGCCAAAAAATATTCCACCCGAGATGAACCACATAATATAACAATAATCTCTGTAAGGAATTCAGTGTGTGTCGGGCCAATGATAAAGAACGGCCGCGGTTACCCGGACTAAGCCTTTCGTTTGACGGTGACGATCCGCACACGGTCGGCAGCATTTTCAGAGCGATCGGAAATGGCCCCTATCTCCAGGATAACCTCCTTGAGGAGGATTTTGTCCGCCTTGTCTCCGGGAGAACTGAATATGTCTTTGATCAACATTCGTTCCATTCTATCCGATTCGCTCTCTTTTTCGCCGACCATGTCTATGGTAGGCACGGCCTGTTCAATATCGGTGAAAAGATACCTGATTGCCTTACACAGTAGGGTGAAGGACTCTCTGTTTACCTGGGCCAAGTTCTTCAGTTTGTCGGCATATTCCTGCGGAATGGACATGTTCTGATACCATATCTGATACAGAACCGACTCGCATTTATTGGGCACAAGGTCGATGGCCTCGAGCATTCCCAGAATGTCACCTCTGGATTCCGGTATGAGTGCCCGGTTGTACATGGCGTACTCGATCTCACGGCGTTTATCGTCGGCCTTGGACTCATGCCCGTGTGTCTTCTCTATCCGTTGTTCAAAATTGCTACTACGGCCCTCGGCAAAATATACATCCAGGGCCTCGATAAAGGCAGACAGGCAGTTTTCTGTTTCGGCCAGATAGTCCTGGACAGCTTGTTCAATTTCCTTCTGTTTCTTCCAGAGCATCATGGCGGCACCTCGTTATTGGCAAAAATGATAAAGCAAGGATTTCTGAGCACTCGTAATCAATCTTAGCCGGCTAAAGGAATGCTCAGCAACTACGGAATATCTATGATCTGCCCCTGGGTCAGGTACTTAATCGGTGAAGCAGCGGTATCATAAGAATCCGGATGGTGAGTCAAGTACATTTTTCCTTGTGTCTCTGCATCCAGGGTCTTTAGTTGATCCAGTCCGGTGTGCGGATAATCACCCACTTCGTGGAAAATGCAATCGGCCGATGAAACAAACTCGACAACATGCTCATCAAAGGGGGTGTCGGAGGAGTAGGCCAGCGACCGGCCTGCAAAGGTTATTTTTAACGCGTACGTGGGTACCATATGTTTGGTGCGATGTATCTCTATCTCATAGTTGGTGAGTTTGTTGGATTGGCCGGGCTGTAGCACCTGGCCGGTGAAGTAGTCTTCAAAAGTGGCCAGTCTGATTCGGCCCAGATCGTTGTCCAGGATGGCATCCATTCCAGCGGCCATAAAGTCGGGCCAGATACGCTGCATAATCTCCGGACCGCCAGCTATATGGGCGGGACGGCCCACCTCGAACTTGTTGTAGAGTCCGATAATGGGCACTCCCGAACAATGGTCGGCATGCAGGTGGGTTATAATCGTGGCGGAGATGTCCTGAAGATCGAGCTTCAGGTCATGACCTGCACAGGCTTCTCTAAGCACTTTGCGCGGCGGGAAAGGCGCCTCGATCAGTGTCCAGATTGTCCCAGTCTGTACGGCAAAGCCGACGGTGTAATTGCTCTCACTGAAGGCCCAGCCGGTACCCAGCACCAATACGCGGAACGTATCTTGAGCCATTGGGCGTGTCCTTTCTTTAGGCATTTGGCTGGACTGAATTATCGCCGTTTTTGAGCTGCAAAGCAAGTGCAAATGCAGATAGAATCTTGACATGAACCACTCAATCCGCGACCATTTACGTGTTACTTAAGGGGTTATGTCGGACTGTAATTAACGGAGATAACACCATGCTTAGACTTGGCGTGAACATCGATCATGTTGCTACGGTACGGCAGGCTAGGATGACTGTTGAGCCCGACCCGATATGGGCTGCCGCGGAGGCTGAACTGGGCGGCGCCGACGGTATCACTTTCCATCTGCGCGAGGATCGCCGTCATATCCAGGACCGGGATGCCGTCCTGCTGGCCGAGACGGTGAATGCTAAGTTGAATATGGAGATGGCCCTGGCTGCACCTATTGCGAAGATCGCCCTGGAACTCAAGCCCGATCAAGTTTGCCTGGTTCCGGAAAAACGTCAGGAAGTTACCACCGAGGGCGGACTGGATGTGCTCAAACACCGCAAGGCTGCTGTACAGATCATCAAGAAAATGCACACGGCCGGCATCGAAGTTTCCATGTTTATCGATCCGGTTATCGACCAGGTGAAAGTCAGTGCCGAAATCGGGGCCGATTCCGTGGAACTACATACAGGCAAGTATGCCAACGCCCGCACGCAGCGACAGACATCGGGAGCTTTGCGTGCTCTGGAGAAGGGATTAATTACCGGTCTGGAGCTTGATCTGGATGTGCACGCCGGCCATGGCATTACCTATCATAACGTTGGACCGTTGGCTTCGATGCCGGGATTCAGCGAATTCAATATCGGGCATTCCATTATCGCCAGGGCGGTGTTCGTCGGCCTGCGCGATGCCGTCAGAGAGATGAAAGAGCTGTTAGATAAGTTCTGTCCAATATAGTAGAGGCAGTATGCGCGAAGAACAACGAGAAAGTTGGGGCTCTCGACCAGCATTCGTACTGGCGGCCGTCGGATCGGCTGTCGGTCTGGGCAATCTCTGGGGTTTCCCTTACAAACTCTATAGTCATGGCGGGGGAGCGTTTTTGATTCCCTATGTTATTGCCATGCTCTTAGTCGGCCTGCCTCTGCTGATAGCCGAATTCTCCCTGGGACACCTGACCCAAAGGGCAACGCCGGAGGCCTTCGGTCGAGTCAATCGGCGATTCGCTTTTGTCGGATGGTGGCAAATCATACTGAGCTTCGTGATCATCACCTATTATGCAGTTATTCTGGCTTGGTGTCTGAGTTTTCTGTACTACTCGGTTGTCGGCATTTTCCAGGGAGCACTACCTTGGGCCGGCCACGGTCTGGATGGTGTAGAAAAAGCTAAGAGCTTTTTTGAGGTGGATTACCTTGGCAAGACCGAGGGTTTTACTCTAGGGAATATGCGGTGGCATATCGTGGGGGCTCTGGTGATCACTTGGCTGGCCATGTATTTTTGTATCTTCCGAGGGGTCAGGATGGTCAGCAAGGTGGTTATGTGGACAGTACCTTTGCCCTTTCTGATGCTGCTAATCCTGACGATTCGGGGGCTTACGCTCAATGGGGCAATGCAGGGGTTGGAGTATTATTTGGAACCCGATTGGGGCAGGTTGACTAATCCGGCGACCTGGCGTTGGGCATTCGGCCAAATGTTCTTCTCCATGAGTTTGGCCTTTGGAGTAATGATAACCTATGCCAGCTTTTTGCACCGTAAGAGCGATTTGAACAACAATGCAGCCGTTATCGGCCTGGCCGACATCGCTACGAGCTTCCTGGCCGGCCTGGCGGTCTTCGCCACACTTGGCGGCATGGCCTATGCAAGCGCCAGGGCCGGCTCGCCTGTGCCCGTCGAGGCTGTGGCAGTGTCCGGCCCGGGATTGGCTTTCGTGGCTTTTCCGTATGCCTTAGCCCAGTTACCTCATGCTGCCTGGTTCAGTCTGATATTCTTTGCCAGTCTCTTGCTGCTGGGAATAGACTCGGCCTTCAGTATTACCGAGAGTGTTTTGGCCAGCATTGTGGATAAGACCGGATGGAGTCGAGGCAAGACCCTGGTCACGATGAGTGTGGTTGGTCTGTTGGTCGGGCTGGTCTTTTGCACTCAGGGGGGGCTGAGTTGGCTGGGAACGTTTGACGATTTTATTAATGGCACCTGGGGAATCACCTTAACGGCGTTGTTGGAATGTTTAGTCCTGGGGTGGCTTTTCCGGCTGCGGCGTCTGCGTGAACATGCCAATGAACATAGCGACTGGCGAATCGGCCGCTGGTGGGATTGGAGTATTCGCGTGGTTATTCCCATGGTACTTGCGGCACTATTCGCCTGGAGCTTATTTGATAGCCTGGCCAATCCCAAAGGGTATGTCTTCGACTACAAGGCTGAAGGAGTGGCTGTCCAGATACCGGCCAATCGAAGGCTGCCCCAACAAGCGATGCTGGAGTTACAGTTTACGGCAACTTTTAGTGGCAAAGCTGAACACACCTTCGTACTAGATACGAGCGATCCTACGGAAACTTCCTCCGGATGGAAAACGGGAACCGACCAAAGTGCCAAAGCTCTGCCGGAGGATTTCAAGCGGACTGACGTACAGGGTAAAGCTCTTCTGTTCAGTACGGATTCTTTGACGCCGCAGACTGCTTTTCAGATTCAATACCGCTGGAGTGAACGGTCGGCATCATCCCTGGATCAGCCCCAGTGGATTCAACTGGGCAGAATTACTACCAACAGCAGCCGTCAAGGGGTGAACGTAGGCAATGCTGCCGGTTTGTGTCTAATGGCTGTGGCGCCGATTTTGGCTATTATCATTACTTCGGTACGGATGCGCGGCCAAGGGCAGGACGAAATCGATCCGGAGACCGATCAGCCCATCCAGGGCACAGCCAGCGGAATTCTGGCTATCCTCTTAGGCTTGGCCGGCATAGTCCTGCTCATAGTGGCCTTTGTGCAGATGCTTGGCTGCTCGGCTGAGCTTAGGGGCGGGATGAATATAGATGGAGTTCCCGTTGTTGGGTATTTGATTGTGGCAGGCATTTCGGGGCTGTTGGCTTTACTAATCGGTGGACTCAGGGTGCTTGGATGTGAGAGGTCCAACGGCAGATGCAGCTTAACTGTACGCTTAGGTTCAGCGATGGGTATCATGTGCCTGGGTGTTTGTGGCGGGTTGGCCTTGGCCTTTGCCATGTTATCCAAGAGTTTCCCGGCCAAGGCCATTGAGTATGACAATCAATTGTCCGGGGTCAGCTATGTAATCCTGGGCTGCATGTTGGGTATAATAGTAGTAGGACTGGGCCTGTGTTTTTATTGGGCGATTAAAGGTCCCCAAACCAATCAAAGTATATGATCGAGCAAACCCGACCATTGACGTCTCGCAGTGTTCAAGAGCAAGCTCTATATTTGTTGGTGATGCCCTGCGGCAAGTGCCAAGCCGGACCCCTGGTTGAGATCTCTCGTCGACAATCCGACGGTGCTGCCGGTGAGTCCGATGTGGTAGAGACTCGCTGCTGCTCCTGTGGTCAAGAGACCGCTCTACACTTTCTGCGACAGACCAAAGTACGTGCCACAGCTCGGAGCACATTGATCGACGTGACCGAGTGGCTGGGTCTTTGTCACCATTTTCTGGATCTTGGACAAACCGAATCCGACGAAGAGCAGACCCAACAGCAAATTAAACTGGCTCGGTACTGTCTGGGCGAAGCCCTGAAGTTTTACCCCGAAGATAGTGATTTGCCGGAGGCGTCGGCTTTCTTTGGACGCTTGGGCAATCAGCGACTTAAGGAGCACCCGGCTACGTTTCTAAAGACCAGACTGCTCGAGCTTCGTCGTCAACTGCCAGCCCTGGCACTAGAGCCGTCCAAGGCTGAGCCGACAGAAGCGAGGAAAAAACGTAAGTGGTGGCGAGTATAAAAGCTTTATTTCACATCCGGACCGGTTGTATCCAGATAGCTTTGTAGCTGCTGGGGTGTGTTGATGTTCAACCAGGCAGGGCTTAATTCTGCCGGAGGTGCGGTCGATAGAACCTTCGAGCCGGCGGCGAGGAGATTTAACGAGAACTTTCGCTGCCGGGCCAATTCTTCCAACAGCGTCCGCGAGCGGAAATCGTAATGGGCCAGCAGTGGCTCAGCGTTTACCTTGTTCTGTAGCTTCGGCAATGTGGCCCAGATACCCGGTCTGCGGGTCGTCAACAGCCAACGCAATGCCTCCACGGATAGTCCGGGAAGATCACAGGCGGTTACAAGCCATGATGCCCGCCGAGCCCAGCGCATCGCTGACAGAACTCCCGCCATTGGGCCATCAATCTTGGGGGCGTCGTACAGGCGAACGCAGTCTCTGAGCTTTTCCGGGAGCATACCAACCCCTGCAATCACCGTGCGGTCGGTGACTTGCCGGAGTAATTCTACAGTGTGCTCCAGCCAGGTCTTCCCGTTTCTTTCGAGCAGATGCTTTGGTTTGCCCAGGCGAGTGCTTTTACCTCCGATAAGCACGCATCCAAAGACAGGTGTCTTGAGCCATTGGCAGGACAGCCATTCTTCGAGTATAGCCAGGAGAGTATTGACTCGATCCGATTCTCGCGACAGTGCAGCCAGAGCTATTCTCCCCTGGTTCGAATCCTCCTGCTGGTCGTCGTTGAGCAGCCAAACCTGCGGTAAGGGCGTGCTTCGGCAACCCTCGACCAACATAAGGTCATTTTGTTGGGACAGAGAACTAAGCAGTGAACATAGCTTTTCTGTGCCGGTGTTTTTTGGATCGTGTGCTGCAACAGCGACGTCCAGTCCTTGGGCACGCAGGCGGGGGAGAATTGCCTTGATAAGGGTAGTCCGTCCGGAGCCAGGCTTGCCGCATATCCCAAAGGCTGGAAGGTTGTCAAGCATAGAGTCTTTTCCGTGTCCTGCTTTCTGTAGAGAAAAACGCAGCACAAAACTGCAACGGAATGCTAGTGCAAAAAACCATTGATTGCAACAGGACGTGCATGTTGGGATATTGCTCGTATCTACGCGGGGACTGTGCTAGATTGCCACCATGTGTTCGCCTGCTACAGAAGCATCTTTCGATGTCGTGGTTGTCGGCGCTGGGGCAGCGGGCCAGATGGCCGCGATCGCCGCTGCCCAGGAGAACCGCAAGGTCTTACTGTTGGAGCAGATGGATCAGCCGGGCCTGAAGATCCTGGCCAGCGGCGGCGGACGGTGCAATCTGAGTAACCTGGCGGGGCCGGAGGCATTTTGCGCGGCTTTTGGCAAGCAGGGCCGATTCGCGACGGCAGCTCTAGCGGTGATGAGCCCAGAGGAACTGCGACGATTTCTGGATCGCATAGGTGTAGTAACTATCGTAGATGATGATGTGCGGGTTTACCCGGCCAGCCAACGTTCCGCCGATGTGCAGACTGCCTTGCAAAGACAGATCAAGCGGCTTGGCGTGGAACTTCGCTTGGGATGTGCCGTCCGTAGACTATGGATAGACTCCGGCCAACTAATGGGCGTAGAGGTTCGTGCGGGCTACCGTATTGCTGCCGCTCGGGTCGTGTTGGCCTGTGGCGGAAAGAGCTGGCCGAAACTCGGCGGAACAGGCCGCGGATATGCCTTGGCCCAACAGGCAGGCTTGGAGATCACAGAACTTTTGCCGGCGCTGGTTCCGCTGCTCATCCAGCAGCGTTGGACCGCCCGCTTAGCTGGCGTAAGTCTGCGGCGAGTTCGCCTTTGGATCGATTTACCTGGACAGGACAAGACCGGCCTGACCGGCGACTTATTGTTTACGCATCGCGGTCTTTCCGGACCGGTTACGCTGGATATCTCCGGCCGAGTCTCGGAACTTCTGCGCCTGGGGCCAGTGCCTTTGCGAATCGAACTTGTAGCAGGTATGGACGCAACCCAGTGGACCCAGCGTCTGGAGGACTGGCGCAGCTCAGTTGGTGGCCGTAAGGTGGCCAATCTTCTACAAGATTATCTGCCCCGGTCGTTCTGCGCAGTGCTTTGCGAACTGGTCGGTATGAGAGAGCAAACCAGCGTGGCACATCTGACAGCGGATAATCGCGACTCGCTGGCCAAGTTGCTCAGTGGTCTGGAACTGACTGTGACGTCCACAGAAGGCTTCGAAGTGGCCTTTGTGACCAGAGGCGGAGTGAAATTGCAGAGGGTCGATCCCAACACGCTTCAGAGCCGTTCGCTGACGGGATTGTATCTAGCAGGTGAAATGTTGGATATGGATGGACCGTCCTGCGGATTCAATCTGCAGTGGGCCTTTGCCAGCGGTTGGCTGGCCGGCAAATCTGCTGCTCAACGATGACTCCGCAACCTGTAGTTCCTCCTGGGAATGTTGACTTAGCCAAAGGAAGTTGCTAATTTGGCTTGGTCGGTTGTCATTAGAGGCCTGTTGATGGCAACAGGTCGTGAGCATAACGTGTGGCCATGTTTTGTATTGCGCTCGTAGCTCAGGCTGGATAGAGCGGCGGTTTCCTAAACCGCAGGTCGCAGGTTCGAGTCCTGCCGGGCGCATTCTTACAAGCTCCTTCATGGTCGCTCCAGGTTGAAAGATTTCTTGAAGAAATCTGCTGTCTTGCGTCCGCTCCACTGATGCCCGCCTTCGAACAGGTCTAATTCCAATTTGTCCCGAACACCCGCGGCAGTGTAGATTCGCTCGACTTCATGGAAGCAATTCGTGGCAGAATCAACCAAGAAACAATCGTCATATATGCCGATTTCGACAAGCAGTGGCCTGGGGGCAATCAGACCCTGTAGGTCCGGAACGTCGCAACGCTCATACAGCCCCGGAGTAATCTGACTACCACAGAAATTGATATCCCTCATACCAAAGTCCGCAAAACGACCACTGTAACAAATGATGTCGGTGGCCTTGATACGCTGGTCACAAATACCAACCCAGGTGGCCATCGTTCCGCCAAAGCTCAAGCCCATAACCCCTATACGCTCGGCGTCGATAAAATCCTGGCTGCAAAGGTAATCCAGAGCACAGCCGGCATCATGCAGGTCCATGCCCAAAACCGTCATACCCAGTATATTGGCTCTGAGGTAATGGAGATTACATATGTCGCGCCCGCTGGTATTATTATTAAAGTGAGGTTTGCGACGATCGTCACGTTCGCCAAAGCCCCGCCAATCTATGGCAATGACAGCGTAGCCGGCTTTAGCCATCTGTAGGCCGTAATCGTAGTTATGCTGTTTGATATTGGCCCGAAGCTCTGCCGAGCCGTGATTGCCCATGACCGGTTCCTTGCCGAACGGCCCGTGCCCGTGACAGGCCAGAATACCGGGCAGCCTGCCCTTTGCCTTAGCCAGTCGAAAAAGATAGGCCGTGGCTGAAAGGCCTGCTTCTACATCAAAAACTATCTTCTGTTTTAATCAGATATTCTTCCTGCCACTCAGTCAGAATCTCAGGATTCAGGGGTACTTTCTCGGGCACACGCCCCAATGTAGCCTTGATCGCAGGAAGCAGCTCTTTTTGCCATTTCTGCCAATCCTGCCTGCTAGAGCCGGAGAATCGATACTGGGGATTATGGCCCGCTGCCAGTTTACGAAAATATGCGTTTACAGAAAGGTTTCGTTTCATTTGGGATTTCTCCATGCAGTTTTGCTTTAGTCCTGCAAAGTTATGGGTTTGCTCGTGTCGCAGGATGCTGTCCCGATGCTCACATCTCGTGGCGCAGCGCAGCCATCTGGTGACAGATGAATTTCTCAACCGGAAAAGAGACGCCCCCGCTTTTCACTGTGAAGGGTACCTCTTTTTCCCGAGGATCCAGTGTAATCCTGGACACGCCCCCAGGCAAGCGCAACTTGACATGTACCGCCCGGCGATTTATCCGCAAATACGGACTTGTCAAGGCCCTCGAAATACAGCATAATGTAGGACAGTCGCCTGCGATGGATGATCGTGGGCAGAAAGTGATATGGTGAATCCCGGTTCGCACAGATTGGTATAAAGAATGGGCTCAGATCACTGGGACGAGCCAACAAGGTGAATCCATCTTGACACAATTAAAGGTGTATTTGTGGTCAGAAACTTTTCAATCCCCATAGCGGCCCTGGTATTGCTTGTTTCATGGACGAATTGTACAAAGGCTCAGGACGAATCGGACAAACAAACAATTAAACTTAGAGCCTGGGGGGTGCCCACCAGTTCCAGCGGAGTTAGTAGTCTGGCAAACTTGCGAGTCCTGGAGGAATTCCAGAAAAAATTTCCCTATATTAAGCCAGTTTCCTCCACGGGCATCCGCATGCCCGGTGGGTCCAGGACCATGAACATGGTTCCCCTGATGCAGATTGCCGGGGATATTCCAGCCCACGTTATGTATGTGAATTTCCGGCAGTCCGATACCTACATCCGGAACAAGTTTCTTTATCCGCTCGACAAATATATTGAGAAAACTCTCGGTCTGGACATCACGAATGGTCAGAACATGGAGCTGGACGAGTATCTGGCTGAATTGGCGAAATCTCCCGAGTACGAAACAGAAATCGAGCCGCGGATTCCACATCAGTGCTGGGAAGTTATGCGCCGCGAATGCCCTTATAAAGAGAAATGCCTGTTTGCAAAGGTGAACGGCGGGCAATGGGAGTTTGATCCGACAGAAAAACACTACCACGTGTGGGCCTTTCCGCAGGGGCCGCTGGTCACGGCGCTGCTGTATCGCAAGGATCTGTTCCACGAAGCAGGGCTTCCGGATCGGGTGCCGCGAACGAACGAAGAATTCTTTGAGTTTGCCAAGAAGCTGACTAATCCGGCGGAAAATCGCTTCGGCGTGAATATGCCCCTGGATGAAGTGCTGTCCTACAGAACACTTAGCTTCCTATACTCAGCTGGCGGCCGACTGGTTGATCGTGACGAAAACGGTGAATGGCGGTGCCTGTTTGATAGTCCCGAGGCGGTGGAGGCCTACTTCTTCGTAGCCCGTCTGGTTCATGAGCCATTTAAAGGGCCTGATGGAAAGACGATGTCGTCGGTAGTCTATTCCGGCGAAACTCGCGGCGGACAGGTCTACGTTGCAATGCAGTTTGCCAACATCGACCAAAGGGTCTTTCGAAACCAAGACCCCAATGTTATGGGTTTTGGGCCGGTGCCCCTAGGGCCAACGGGAAAGAGGGGCAGTGAGTTCAACTCTAGAATGACCGGTATTTTCGCCGGGCTGGAAGGTAAAGATAAAGAAGACATACGCGACGCGGCCTGGGAATACATCCGCTTTTATGACGGTCCGGAGGCCAGAAAGATCCGCACCAAAGTGTATGTCGAACACGGCCTGGGACGGTTCGTTCAGCCTGATCTTCTCAGAGCTGCCGGCTACGAAGAATATATTCGTCAAATCCCTAAAGGCTGGCCCGAAGCATATCAGGAGGCCCTAAAGACCGGTGTGCCTGAGCCTTATGGTAAGAACTGCCAGAATGTGTATAGCTATGCCTCCAAGGGCATCAACCAGATCCAGACCGATAAGGAGGTAAAAGAGGCGATTGTAGCTCGCAAAGAGGCCCTGGACGCCGGCGATGCGGCGCTGGCTGCAAAGTGGGAAGGGCGAGCCAAGGAACGGATCAGGGATATCCTCAAGGTGCAGGTTCGAATAAGCAATGACAAGATGCTGGATATCCTTGAGCCGACAGAGCGCAAAAAACGTAATACCGTTGCGACCATCGTGGCTGTATCGATCCTGGTAATCTTCGTTCTGTTGTTCCGCAAGGTTTTCAAGGTATTCGACGCGGCACAACTGCGCGACCCCGGCGCACCCAAAGGCAAATGGCAGTTCACTCGCTACAAATGGGCCTACCTGTTGCTTGTTGTGCCGGTAGGCTCGGTCATACTTTGGCAGTACTACCCCTTGGCCAGAGGCACCGTGATAAGCTTCCAGAACTATAACATTCGCGGCTTCTACGAATGGGTGGGGATGGCCAACTTTGCCTCGGCCCTGTATGATGTGGAATTCTGGTACTCCCTGTGGGTCACACTGAAATATGCCTTATTGTTCATGCTATTCGGGTTTACGGCTCCTATCGTGCTGGCCTTTTTGCTGACCGAAGTGCCCAAGGGCAAAATACTCTACCGGACCATTTACTATCTGCCGGCGGTACTGACAGGGCTGATTGTGATCTACCTGTGGAAGAGTTTCTACGGCCAATATGGCATGATAAATCAGGCGGTTAACTTCTTTGTACACATACTGAACTGGCTCCCTGGTGTTCAGCTCGCGGAACTGCACAAGAATTGGCTGAGAGATCCACAACTGGCTCTGATCTGCATCCTCCTGCCTGCTATCTGGGCGGGCATGGGACCAGGCTGCCTGATATACCTGGCAGCGCTAAAGACAGTGCCAGAGGAGATCTACGAGGCTGCCGATATCGACGGGGCGGGGATACTGCACAAGGTCTTTTACGTGGCCATTCCCAACATCAAGGCCCTGATCATGATTAACTTCATCGGGGTCATGGTGGCGACAATGAAAGGCAGCGGCAACATGGCTTTGGCCATGACCGGTGGTGGGCCATACACGCCGTACGGCCAAACTGAGTTTGTGGGACTAAAGATTTTCTTTCAGGCCTTCGGTTACTTGCGTTTCGGGGTGGCTACAGCAATGGCCTGGATATTGGGGTCAATGCTGGTCGGGTTCACGGTTATACAGTTGCAGAAACTGAGCAAGATGGAGTTCAAAACCGCAGCCGGGATTAAGTAGACAAGTAAAAATGCCTATTATCAGCGAAATAGGAAGTCGCAGCCTCAAGGTCCGCCTGGTTTACGGGACAATATTCCTTGTCCTGAGCATCGGTGCGGTGACCATGATTTATCCACTGATGCTGATGCTTTCGGGTTCAGTCAAGAGTCAGACCGACATCATGAAGATCTCGCCCTGGCCCAGATACTGGTTCGACGAGTTGGCCCTCTTTCAGAAATATACCGAATCCAAATACAACGTCTCCCTGCCCGAAATTGAGAAGGCCTGGCATCGGACGGTGCGTATTTACGACAAAATTGAAGAACCCGTACCCTGCGATCCGCAGCTTCTGGAAAGTTTCCTCGCCTGGCGCCAACAGTGGCCCTGGTGGACATTGGGTCATGCCCAGGGCGGTAGTATGTTGCCCGAAAATGGGCGAGAGTTCCGCAAATTGATGTCCGAACGCTTTGGTGGCGGCCCAATCGGGCTCAAGGCTTTCAACACCGAAATGGGTATGCCGCTCAAGTCCTGGTCTGATGTACAGCCTCCGGTGCAGGGAGTGTTCCGTTACCCACGCCCGAGGCAGGGCCTTGTGGCGGCCTTCCTGGACTTCGCTGAGAAACAGCCCGTCCGCGATCGAATTATTCCCAACCTGGATGGTGAGTTCTGGAAATTGTATCTGGTTCCCAAATATACCAACGATATCGAGCAGTATAACCAAAAGCACGGGACGAATTACGCCGGCTACGATGATGTAATGCTGAGCGAACGCGTTCCCAATGGCGAGCTACAACGGGCCGACTGGGAAAAATTCGTCAGAGAACTGCTGGATTTCCAGTTCATTCGGCTCTCGCCTGAATTGACCGAATCGTATCGTAGGTTTCTGGCCAGTGAAAGTAAGTATGCCAGCGGCATAGCGGAATACAACCGCAAATTCAACAAGACATACGCATCCTTTGATGAGATTCCATTTCCTACGACACTTCCCGCAGACCGCATGGAGCAGGTGGACTGGGGTGAGTTCATAAAAAATCGCCAGTTCTGCCCAGCCGAGGGTATTGAAGTGTATGGACCTCGGCAAGCCTTCGAAGAGTACGTGGCCAAGCAACGAGGCGTTCCCGTAGAACAGGTCAGACCCCTACGGCCACCGATTGCTGCGGCCGACTGGAACGATTGCATGGCCAACAAGAGTCATTACCGCTGGGAATTCACCACCAGGAACTATAAACAAGTCTTTGATTATATCCTGCTTCACGGAAGGGGAATTCGCAATACCCTCATCTACTGCTCGCTGGCAGTCGGCCTGGCCCTTCTGGTCAATCCACTGGCAGCCTACGCCTTGAGCCGATACAAACCGCCCAGCCAGTACAAGATACTGCTGATCTGCATGGCTACTATGGCCTTTCCGGCTGCGGTGACCATGATTCCTGCCTTTCTCCTACTCAAGCGGTTTCCACTATGGTCGCTGCTGGGTGGCGGTGTGGGATTCGCTGTGGCCATCTGGCTGATCAGTAAGTTTTTCAAGAACCTCAAAGAGTCGATTCGGCTGGTCTTGTCCCTTGGTGTTGGGATACTGGTCGGGGTGTGGTTGATGCCGGCGGTAACAGGCAAACCGTATGTCAGTCTTCTAAATACTTTTGCAGCCTTAGTGTTGCCCGGTATGGTCAACGGCTATAGCATCTTTCTGTTGAAGGGGTTTTTCGATAGTCTGCCACGCGAGTTGTATGAAGCCGCCGATTTGGACGGGGCCAGTGAATGGACCAAATTCTGGTCGTTCACCATGAATCTTTCCAAGCCCATCCTGGCCGTGATAGCCTTGGGGGCCTTTACAGCCGCCTACAGTCAGTTCATGATGGCCCTGATAATCATTCCCGATCGGAACATGTGGACGCTTATGGTCTGGATATTTCAGTTACAGAGCACTGCCCATCAGGCGGTCGTTTACGCCTCGCTGGTGATTGGGGCTATCCCGACGTTCCTGATCTTCGTGTTCTGCCAGGGAATCATCATGAGAGGTATTGTCGTGCCAACAGAGAAATAGAGAAAGAGATATCCCTGTCTTACATAAAAACTGGTTTTATATGCCTTTCATAAATATTTTCCGTGACATTCTCAGCAATGGTTTCATCGTATTTGTCTAAGACCTTCAAATAATCGTCACCCATTTCAGCGGCGATTTTATAACCAACATGCAGTAGTTGGCGGAAATGCAAATTATACTGTGGGTATCTTTGATTATGCCGCAGTGTATTAGCGTATTCTTGGCCGGTCCAGCCTTCAACAACCTCCGGCGGAGGAAGCAGTTTCTTGTCAATATCAATAACTGTACTATAGGGGCCGCAAAGTTCTTCGAATCGGCCCAGAGCATTGTGGTAAATATTTTTTGCAATTTTCAATCCTTCACCGCCGGCCATAGCCAGACCAATGAGCTCCTCCAGCCATGTCGTACCAGCCGTCTTAATGTGCAGGCCAGCGCCGGTTTTTTTCAAGGCTTTGTTAATCGGTCCATAAATGGAAAACTTGTCGCTCCCGGAATGAATACTTAATTTTAGATTCTCAGGCAACCCAAATTCGACGACGGCAGTTTTTATAACAGCCAAATCTGCTTCAAACTCCCTGGCAAATTGCTCAACTCGTCCAATGTAATCCACTCCTTTATTGAATCTTCCGGTGAACTTAGGCGCAATTGTCTGTGCCGCAATACCCTCCTCAGCGATAGCTGCGAGAATAAAGAACATTTCAACCGCTGTTTGAGGTTCATCTGCTTCGTCCATTGATACTTCAGCTATGAAATTACTCTGGCCTTTAATTGCTTTGATGTGCTGGTAGATTTTACCTGCTTCTTTTACGGCCAGTAGATATTTTCGCGTGATGATCTCAATTTGCTCTCTGGAAATATCAGAACTTCCTTCAATCTCTGTGGCGAGCAGGTGGCTATATTTTTCATATTTGCTGACGAATGCCTTTATGTCATCTTCGTCGGCAGGTCGGCCAATAGAATCCGCTACATCAATAGTGTAGAAATCACTCGAAGGAACAAACAAATCGACATTCTTCAGGCCGATGTGGTCGGCGTCGACATGATACGTGCCCTTCCAGCCTAAAGACTTGACGGCCTCGTCTGCCTCAATGCGTACATCAGCCGGCAACGTTTTGATAATGGTATGTTCCCGGTGCGATTTGTTCCATACCGGCACAATGTCAACACCTTGTTCTTGGGCCTTGATTATCGACCGCAACTGTGCTTTGCCCTGTCGGCCAAACCTGTCGCCAACGCCAAATGAATATTTTCCCAGCTCCATTGTTGAACACCTCATGAATAGGTTGTCACTTTCATCAGTGATCATTGTAGCCAATATGCTGTATCATCGCCAGCTTCTTGACGCAGCAACACACTGATCCGACGATATCCATATCTGGGCCAGCGAAGAGCCCGCCGACCGTGAAGATACTCCACGGTTCGCCGCCAGCGGCAGTAGCTCTGCGGGCTGAGTTCAATTTTCCGGCAGACTTCTTTTCTGATAGGTGTTGATTTGTTGCCCCATAGATGCTAGAAGTACTTTCTTATGCGTTTGCATCGCGACACCCTTCCGGTTTGATTAAAAGTAAATCACAATCTGAACCGTCGCCTTGAACTGTTCTATGACGATATAAATGTAGGAAATCTGTCCTTCGAAAGTTCGGATCAGGCCTGAACTCCTGAACTAAAAAGTTATATTCACGCGAGAATTGAATGAGCAGACAGAATATACGCAGTATAGCCATTATCGCACATGTCGACCATGGCAAGACAACACTTGTCGATCAGCTACTCAGACAGAGCGGTCTTTTCCGCCAGGGCGAGCTTGTCGGTGACTGCATACTCGACTCCAATCCCCTGGAGCGCGAACGCGGCATCACCATCCTCTCGAAAAACTGCGCGATCGACTACATCAACCGCCACGGCAGCCAGTTTCACATAAACATAGTCGATACGCCGGGCCATGCCGATTTCAGTGGCGAGGTCGAACGCGTGCTGATGATGGCCGACGGCGTTTTGCTGCTGGTCGACGCCTTTGAAGGTGTGATGCCGCAGACACGCTATGTGCTTTCCAAAGCACTGGCCAGGGGACTGAAGCCTGTGGTGGTTATTAATAAGATGGACCGTGCCGATGCTCGGCCCAAAGAGGTACTCAACGAGGTTTTCGATCTTCTGGTCGATCTGGGGGCTGAGGATCACGCTTTGGATTTTCCAGTGGTCTACGCCTCTGCTCGCGACGGCTGGGCGTTGCTGGATGCAGACAATTGCCCCGTCGACGGTCGGGGCGATATTCATGATTTGTTTGATGTGATTATTGAGCACGTGCCCGCGCCCCAGTTGGACGCCTCGGCCCCGCTCCAGGCTCTGATAACCACCCTGGATTACAGCGATTATGTCGGCCGAATCGGCATCGGTCGCGTCTTTGCCGGCCAACTAAAAACAAAACAGAAAGTCGTGGTAATTGACCGGCACGGAAAGCACACAACTCAGCAGATCAGCCAACTCTTTCGCTTCGATGGACTGGGCCGAAAGGAAACAGACCTCATAGATGTAGGTGATCTTTGCGCAGTGGTCGGCCTGGACAACATCGACATCGGTGATACGCTTGCCGATCCGCAGAACCCTGTGGCTCTTCCAGCCCTCAAAGTAGACGAGCCGACATTACACATGAGCTTCCGCATCAATGATGGGCCGTTCTCCAAACAGGAGGGCGAGTACGTAACCAACAGCCAGATTCGCCAGCGACTGAACAAGGAACTCCAAACCAATGTCGCTATGCAACTGCAAGACTGCGGCGATCAATTCGTTGTCTCTGGCCGGGGGCTATTGCACCTGGGCATACTGTTGGAAAACATGCGGCGAGAGGGCTACGAGCTGACCGTCGGTAAACCGGATGTTATCTACCATTACCAGCAAGGCAAACGACTAGAGCCCATCGAGCGTCTGGTAATCGATGTGCCGTCTGAGAGTGTTGGCTCAGTCATGCAACTTCTGGGTGATCGCCGGGCGGACATGATCGGTATGGAAGCCCTGGGCAGTCGTACCAGAATGGAGTTTATCATACCTGCCCGCGGCCTGATCGGTTTGCGAAATCGCCTGCTGACCGCTACACAGGGTGAAGTGATTATGCATCACCGTTTCTACGAGTATGGGCCTTTTTGTGGCCCGATCCCCGGTCGAGTCAATGGGGTTATGATCGCTACGGAAATCGGACAAGTCACCGCCTATGCCATCGAACAGCTCGCTGACAGGGGAGCCATATTCGTCGAACCGGGCCAGCGGGTCTATGAGGGACAAATCGTCGGCGAGCACTGCAAGGAAGGTGACATACCGGTAAATATCGTACGCCAAAAAAAGCTCACCAACGTCCGCTCCGCGACCAAGGAAGCTACCGTAACTCTCAAGGTCTCGCGCCGCATCACACTGGAGTGGGCTCTGGAATATATAGCCGACGATGAGTTGGTGGAACTAACGCCACAATCGATTCGACTTCGAAAACGCTGGCTCAAAGAAACCGACCGCCGTAGAAATGCGCGAAAGCTGCACAGCTCCAAGGATTAACAAGGATGAAACCAAAGCCGTGCTTCACGCAAAACCGGCCCCGCCACGCCCGTTTGTCATATTTGTAGATATTGAAAAAAACGGCCTAATGGCCATCTTCTAACGCAGAAATGTAATTTCCGGGACCGACGGGCATCTGTCTTTTGTTGGACAGATGCCCCTCTGTCGCTTGGTCTGATGACTACCAGCGTCTGTCGCCACCGCCACCGCCACCGCTTCTATTGCGGTCTACTTTCGGCTTGGCCAAATTGACGGTAAGGCTCCGGCCACCCATATCGGAGCCGTTTAGGCCCTCAATGGCTGCCTTGCCTTCGTCGTCGTTGGCCATCTCCACAAACCCAAAGCCGCGCGAGCGACCGGTCATCCGATCGGTAACTAAGCTGGCTTTGTCGACGGTTCCGAAAGCTGCAAAGGCTTCCCGCAACTGAGCTTCCGTGACGTCGAAAGAGAGATTCCCTACATAAATATTAGTCATAACTTGACTCCAAATGGCGACCGATCAGATTGTGATTTTACAGGTATCAGAACCAGAGAGGACCGCAGTGTGAAATAAACTAAAACTCTTATAGCACTCATCGTCTGGTCAGTCAATGTCCTTTAAAGAATTTTTTTCGCCCGGATTCCCACCCCTGGAGGCAAAACAAGTAAAGGTGGTCTAGGGGGATTGACCGGTGCGGGTGGCTCGTTCTGGTACAGTCTAGCCCAAAATGGACTGAAAAACTGATTTCCTTGCCTAAAAACCCACAGCACTGATCATTGACTCTGTCTGAGGTGCTCCAGTGCCTTCTGCCGTTTTTGCCAGAACTTGTCTCTCTTAAACTCTAAGTTCCATCTCCTCAGTGTGATCCAACCGCCAAAACGAACCAGGTAGTTACGCCAGGAGCGATACCATCTTTTCCATCCCAATCGGATATTATGCAGAAAGAAAATCAAAGCTGGGAATGAGCAAATATTCAGGGCCACGAGGAACATGTACTTGAACTGATAGAACCGGCCCATGATCTTTTTTGCGAAGACGTGTATTTCTTCGGAAGTCAGCGGCTCATCCGGCTCGAACAAAGGGAAATTGCCGTCATAATACTCCCAGCCGATATCTTGAAGAGGATAAATCCGGTTCTGTCTTTCCAATCTGCGCCTTAATTCCGTGCCGGGTAGAGGAACCGCCAGCAATATCTGCACCGTATCAATTTTGGCCTTCTTGATAAAATGTCTATAACGGTTAGCCCGTTCCTTTACGGATATTTCCAGACCAGTATTCTCCTTCAGCGGGTAGCAGAAGATAAACATGCCATGTACCAAAAACCCGAATTTGTGGAATGTCTTGGCAAGCGATATCATATCGGCTGAGCTTATACGCTTATTCATAGCCTTGAGCTCATCATCGATGGGCGATTCAAACCCGATGGCCACCGTCTGAATACCTGCTTGTCGCATAGCAGAAAGCAACTCAGGGTCCCGGGCTTTGTCCAGTCTTATTTGAGCGGTTATATCCAGTTTTCGGCCTATTCGTTTTTCGTAATCCGCAAGCATATGGCAAAGTCGTATCGTCTCATCTCGTTGCTGGCCGAAAAGATCATCAACTATAAAAAAATGTTTGGCATTTCTGGCCTCTACCAGAAAGCTGATGTGCTCAAATAACCGTTCCGGTGTGGCTGGCCTTGGTCTGCCCTTAACGGTGCAGAACTCACAATTCATGCTACAACCCCGTATTCTTTCGACAGGATAAATCTTAATCTTGGCGTAGCGGACCAAAGAAAAATCCGGCAGAGGCAACTTATCAAAATCCGTCAGCGAGTACCGTTTCGCGGTTAGAACAGGTTCGCTATTTTCCAGGTAAGCAAGACCCTTGATTCCGGCCAGGTCACCATCGATTTCCATAGTCCGCAAGAGTTCCTTGATGGTTTCTTCAGCTTCGCCAATAACGACATAGTCGATACCCGAAAAGAGGGCCTCCGCTATATTCGCTTCGATAAAATGCTGTCCCCCAGCGATCGTGAGGATACCTTGTTTCTTGTAGAACTCTGCTATTTGATAGAGTCTGGGTATGGTACTGGTCAGCCCACCATAAAGTCCAACTACATCAGCAGGTCTCTGGCGTTGTAAGAATTCGTGGTCGGCTCCACCAGCCTCAGCCCTGGGCCCGAACCGGCCAAGGTTGTTTTCGTCAATGACCTCAACATCCCATTTCTCCATCTTATTCACTGCGGTAGCCACACAGACGGGGCCCAAAGCGGTGGTCTTGTTGGCTATGTGAGAATAAATATTGAAGGCCGGATAAGCTGGGATCACGACCCTAAACCTGTATCTGTTTTTAGATATGTCAAGCATAGGACAAACCCGTAAAGGTCCCATGAGTTGCGCACAGGTTTGCTCTTACAGCATCCAGATCAATAGGCAAAAAGACTACTACGGCGCATCCTCAAGGATTATGCCTTGATCGGCCATCTTCTTCATGAACTTTTCAGGATCGTCCTTGAAGGTTTTTGGGCAGCCGTTGCAGCAGAAGTACACGCGCTTGCCCTTGTAATCCTCATATATATTCTTGTTGATCTTGCGCCCCATAACCGGGCAGGTTGTCTGGGTTGAAGTATCTTCTCCAGAACCACAACCGGCAAGAACAAATCCCACAGACACAGCCAAACACAAACATCCGGCCAATATTGCCATTTTCATAATGGCCTCCTTTCCGCAGCCGGCTTGCCCAGCTGCTAATTGAGTAACTCTTTATTGTACGGGCTTATTTTGCCTCCGATTCACCTTTTAGCCGCTGGTCTTGGCCCAATTGACGTGGTAATTCTCGACCAATGAGCATCTCCAGTTGGGCTAATCGTTGAGCATGGTTGGCCAGCGATCGCTCGTACAACAATTGGAACTCCAGGAGCATTCGCTGGGCGTCAATCAGGTCCAGAAAACTCGCTTTGTCGGTCATGAACGCAGCCTGAGTGACTTTTAGAGATTGCTCGGCTTTGGGGATCAGGCTGTTCCGATAGAGATTGATCTTACGCTGAGCGTCACGGAACTCATAAAGGGCCAGGTGGACTTCAGCAAGGAGAGTATTCTCAGCACCAAGCCTTTCCTTGAGTGCCGCCAGATAGCGGGCCCGGGCCCGACGCTGGTTGGCTCGATATTTGTCATGCCAGATAGGTAGATTGATTGAGGCCATCACAACTACGGGGTCTTTGCCGCTGTCCGACGGGCTGGCCGCTATTGCCCCAGCAGTATCGATGTAGTCCACACCAACTGTGATATCAGGAAAGTAATCCTTGCCGGCTAACTCGATGGCCCGTTTTTCCGCGGCGATTCTATGATCCAGGGCCTTCAACTGAGGATTCACCTGACGCAACCACGTTAGAATCTGCTCATCGCTGGGCTCGATTCTTTCTTCCTGGGGTATTTCCGTGGGCCAGGGAAGCTCGGCCCCGGCCGGACGGTTCAAAGCAGCATTGAGTTTGGCCATGATGGGCCTACGCAGGTCCTGGAGCGATCGAAGTTGATCTTCCAGCTTGCCCTGCTCAACCTGAGCGCGAATTACATCCTGATGGCCAGCAGCCGCGACCTTGTATTTTGTGCGGGCCACCTGCTCTAAATATCGTACGAGTTCGATATTTTCCTTGGTTACGGCAATGGCCTGAGCCAAATAGTAATACTCATAGTCGGCATGTTTGACCTGGTAAAAGAGCTTTAATCTGGCAGTCTCGAAGGCCTGGCCGCTCGCCTTGGCTTTTTCCAAAGCAATATCGCTGCGTGCTTGAAGTTTGCCGAACCACGGAAAAGTCTGGGCCAAGCCGAAACTCTGTTCCTGAGGACCTACACGGGTCTCAACCTCCCGGATGAAATATCGATAGGTGAACCTTGGGTCCGATAATGTGCGGGCGGGGACTACCGCTTCCAGGGCAGCCTTATACCGACTAAAAGCTGCCTGCAGCTTGGGATTATGTGCAGCCGCATAAGCGAGATAGTTCCTCAAACTCGGCTCGGCTGGCAGCTCCCCCCCAGGACGTTGCTGGGTGTCAGTCTCGATGGGGCCCTGATAAACTTCCTGCCGGCGGTTCTGGAGTTCTTCAAAGGCCTGGCGTTCTCGGCTGGATGCACAACCACCAAGCGAGACTGCCAACGCCAGCAGTAAACTCAGTATCGTTCGTCCGACCATCGAGCTACCCCTTAGAATAATTGTCCAGAGTGAGAATCTTGTGCTACTTACTATATAACGACATAGATATCTTGAGTAAATGTCTATTTTGGCCTACTATCGGCTCTGCCAAACGAGAATAGGTAGCAGCCCTAGCGGTCGTGAATCATACGCTCGTACTCATCAAAGTCAGCTTGCCGGCTCTGACGCCGCGGGTAGCGATAATCGCCTCGCCCAGTCGGCGGAGCTGTCCAGCCTTGCCCTGCATTACGATGACTTCCGCACATCTATGGCGATCCAAATGCACATGCTGGCTGCACAGAATACAGTGATGTGCCTCGTGCTGGATGTGCACCAGAGCTTGCGAGAGGGTATGCTTACCATGATCAAAGACGATACTCAGAACAGCCAAAACCTCCGCACCCGGGCTGGCCCACTCCTGCTCGACCAAGGTGTTACGCATAAGGTCGCGAACGGCCTCGGATCGGCTGGCATAAGAATGCTTGGCCATCCAGGCGTCAAACTTTTCCAGTAAGTCCCGTTCAATTGCCAAGGTTGTACGAGCCAATGCACTCATGAGATAACTCTCCCGTTGGTATTGCTTGCTGTCCAACCAATACAGGCAAGACCTGCGGGATAGATTATATCACTGAGCGGCCTGAGATACTATGTCTAGATTGCGGGGCCGACGGGATTAGGGGTATGGGCTGCGCACCTGACGCAATTGCGACCGTCGCTCTTGGCGCGATAAAGGGCTGCCTCGGCGACGCCGAAACTGGAGGTGGTTCGCAGCGTATCTGGGCCCAGATCAAGGGTGATAGCCTCTATGGCCAAGGTGTCAGGGCTATCGTCAATAATCAAGACCTTCAGCAGATCGATCATCCGTTCTCAAGGATTCCTTCGACAGCTCGGCCAGCCACGATGCCTCGGCAGTGCTCAGCCAGCGGGGATAAGGCCAAACCGGAAGCTTCAGAGTCCCGAGCCTGGGCGGCATTTTCCAGGGTCTTGGCCAAATCCGTAAGCTGAGGATATCCGTAGCCGCCGCCAGCACCCTTGAGCTGATGGGCCAGCCTTTGAAGCGTTTGGAAATCACAGTTGGCCATCGCCTCTTGCATGTTCTGCGTTTTCTCCGGCAGGCCAGATACGAATTGATCAATCAGGTCCGATAAATCACTGTCATCGCCAAACTCGGACTCGATGGTGGTGGGCACGTCCTGGACCGGATGGACTTTGTCACAATGACGAACAATGGTGCGGATAAGCTCAAGGCGATTGACGGGCTTAGCGAGATAATCATCACAACCGGCCGCCAAACACCTTTGACGATCCTCGTTCATAGCGTGGGCGGTCAGGGCTACTATAGGACTATCAAAGCCGGATTTGCGCAAAAGACGCGTGGCCTGATGGCCGTCCATCTCAGGCATCTGCACATCCATGAGGATAAGATCGAAATGTTCAGCCTGGGCTTTTTGAACGGCGAGTTTTCCGTTATCAGCAATTTCAACGTCGGCGCCAGCCTTGCGGAGTATGTGCCTGAGAAGCTGTTGGTTGTCAATGCCATCCTCAGCCAGCAGCAGGCGAAGGCCCTTTAGATCCTGACGGGACGGGCTGTGACTACAACTGTCCCTTTGCTGCTGGATGACCTCGGCTACATCAGAGAGCATGGTGACGCCATCAAGGTTGCCGGTGGGAACAGTCAAAGTAAAGGTACTACCTTCAGCCGGAGCGCTCTGAACGGTCAGCTCGCCTTGAAGCATCTCGCAGATGTGCCGGGCAATAGCCAAACCCAGCCCGCTGCCTCCGTACTTGCGAGAAGTGGAACTGTCGGCCTGGATGAAGGGCTCGAACAGATGGGCGAGTTTGCTCGGCTCTATGCCGATGCCGGTATCGATGACTCGAATCCGTATGGCAGGCACATCCTGACGCCAGGCGGGCAGAAAAGCTACCGCGATGCGAACACGGCCGTTTTCGGTAAACTTTACGGCGTTGCCGACAAGGTTGACCAAGGCCTGGCGGAGACGGGCTTGATCACTGAAAACCGTCTCGGGTATCTGAGTCGTATATTCGACCTCCAGAGAGGTGTGACGCTGCTCAGCACGAATACGCATCATGCTGGCTACCTCGGCGACCACAGAAATAACACTGCAAGACTGAATATCCACGGTCATCTTTCCAGCCTCAACCCTCGATAAATCAAGGATATCATTAATCAGGGTTAAAAGCTGTTCGCCGTTGCGACGAACAACAGCGAGGTAATTGTCACGATCACTTGGACTAAGGTTAGGCGTTATCAACAGATCAGCGTAGCCAAGAATGGCTGTCATCGGCGTGCGAATCTCGTGACTCATATTGGCCAAAAACTCACTCTTGGCCACATTGGCCACCTCGGCATTAACGGCCATCAGATTGGCTCGCTCAACGGCCTGTTCCAACTGCCGGTTGGTCTGCTCAAGCTCCCGGCTGGTGGCGGTGGCCTCAGAAGCTCTGCGGGCGGCCTGCTGCCGGTGCCTCTGTAACTCCGATATTAGTAACCAACTCAAAAAGACAATAAGCACGCCCAACAGCCATAGGACGGACAAGCCCGAATAAAATTGACTCTCAGGACTAGGTTGCAGATTCGTGTGGTACACCAACCAGCCCAGGAATATGGCACAGGTAAGAGTCCAACTGAAAAGTATAAACCAAGAGTGCTTGCGCCATTGAAGGCGAGCATTCTTAACCGGTTTAATAGAATTAATGTTCTTCATGAACTGCTCCGGCTCAGGATGCCTGGTGCACAAGGTAGTTCGCTCCTCGGCAGACGACATGGAGTATCTGCTGAGACATACGGGCCAAAGACACCACCTTTTGGGCTGCACCAAGGCGAATGGCTTCTTTGGGCATGCCGAATACGACCGAGCTGGCCTGGTCCTGGGCAATGGTATGAGCACCAGCCTTACGCATGGCCAACATTCCGCCGGAACCGTCGGCGCCCATACCGGTGAGGATGACTCCCACGGCGTCCGGACCGACCTGTCGGGCCACCGAATGGAAAAGAACATCCACACTGGGACGCTGATGGAAGACCGGCGGTCCGGATTTGATCTCGATGCGATAATTGTCCGCGCTGCGTCGCAAAGTCATGTGATAATTGCCCGGAGCAATCAGAGCTATACCAGGTTGAACCAGATCACCATTCTTGGCCTCGCGGACCTCAATCAGACAGATCTCATTGACTCGCTGGGCAAATGTGGCCGTCAGCCCGGCAGGCATGTGCTGAACAATAACCAGGCCAGGAACATTAACCGGCAGGGCGGAGAGCACATTGCGGATGGCCTCGGTTCCGCCGGTGGAAGCCCCTATGGCGATGACCTTATTGGCAGCGTTCGGAGAAGACATGGCGGGCGGTTTTGTCACCTGGCGGGTCTGACGATGGGAAAAAAGCGGCTGCGGACTCGAACAGGCGGCGGCCCGGATTTTGTCCACCAGGGATTCGACGATCCGAGCTACCGAATCTCCGCTGCCGGGCTTGGCCACCACGTCGACAGCTCCAAGCTCCAGGGCCCGCAGAGCAACCTCACTGCCCTTAGGGCTCAAGGCACTGACCACAATTACCGGTAGGGGGTAGTATTTCATCAACTTAGTGAGAAAGGTCAGTCCGTCCATGCGCGGCATATCAAGGTCCAGAGTGACCACATCAGGGCGAAGCCTGACTATCTTATCCCGGGCGGCATAGGCATCGACAGCAGTGGCCACCACCTCGATGTCCCGAGCTTTACATAGTCCCCTGGAAAGAACCTGTCTGACCACCGCAGAATCATCAACAACTAAAACACGAATCATCTGGCACCTTACTTGTTTAAACCACGGAATTTTCTTTGATGTAGAGTTCCACCTGCAGCAGGCCTTGATCCAAAAACAGCTCAGCTCGGCCGGCAGGGGGGCGACTCTGCCGATCATCAGGACCCGAATCGGTGGCAAGCATCGAAGGGGTGCCGACATGAAATATGACTTCCGGGCCACCCACAATGGGCAAAATGTTGCCGCAAATGACGTTGGTCAGTTCATTAAGGGCATCGGTCTGCTGAGCGATTGAGCATTGGTCGGGATCTTCCTCGCCGAGCATGTTTGCAGCCAGCTCCGGAAGCAGGCTCTCGGAAATCGAAACGGCCAATGAACCACCGCAAGGGCCGGTGAAGTCAACATGGGCGGTCTTACTGGGTTGAGGGTCCTGCAGGGACTCCTCCGGGGGAACAAGAAACATCAGGGCCAAGACCTCGATGGTCTCGGCAGCGGCTCGGAAAATGTCTTCGTCAAACGGTTCATTCTTCATGACAAAGCTCCAGCAGGTTATCAACTACCCTACAGATCTGTTCCGGCGAAAAAGGTTTGTGCACAAAACGCACGCCCTGGCTCTGGAGCCTTTCTATGCGCGTCCGGCTGCCCTCGGTGGACACCACAATGATCGGGACATCGGCCCATTCAGGATTGCTGCGAATCTTCTCGATCATGACCTCGCCATCCATCACGGGCATGTTCAAATCCGCAAAGACCAGATCGATCCATTGGCGGTCCATAATATCCAAGGCTTCCTGGCCGTTACCGGCTTCACAAACCTCACCCAATGGCAAAGCGGACAGCCCCAAGGTCTTTATAATCATTTTTCGAATAACCGCGCTGTCATCGACAATGAGTATGTTCAAAGACATTTTATTGCCTCCTAATAACGTTAGAGGTACCGTTCACGACCATCAGCCTTGAGCCAGACCTGTCCGGTTCCGACGTCAAGATACATGGTGCGGGCACTACTTCCGCCAACGTCCTCGGCATTAATCAAAACCCCTCTCTTCCAGAGGACTTTTCTGAGGGCGACGTAGTTCTTTTTCCCGATCTGGAAATGGTCGCATAAATCATTGGTAACCTTAGCTCCTCCGGAAACCTTGACTACCCATCTTTTCTTCTGAGCGCCGGCGGCTTGTAACTCGTCAAAAAACCTGGGAACAGCGGTATCAACAAACATATAAGGATTGCTCTGAGCCTTAACGGGGTTCACGGCGGAACTGGGCATCATGACATGCAAAAGTCCGCCGATCTTGCCGACGGGATCGTAAACGGCCAAACCCACACAGCTTCCCAGGCCATGGGTGACAATCACCTCCTGGGGATTACGGGAAAGTCTCATATCAGCGACTGGAACGATGTTTCTTACCATGGTACTCTTTTATACTTATACTATGGACGTTGATATATCGTCGGCCGAACGTACCGAAAGTTGTGCCGAATGCCCGTGAGACTCTCGGAATGGCCCGTAAATAAGGTGCCTCCGGGACGTAATAGACGCCAAAAACGATGGATCAGATCGGCCTGAGTGGCCTTGTCGAAATAAATCATGACGTTGCGGCAAAAGATGACGTCGAATTCACCACGCATGGGCCAGGAATCCATGAGATTGAGCCGGGCAAAATGCATCATGCTACGCAGGTCGTTCTTAGCACGATAGCGGTGACCGAGATCCGATTTGGTGACGTCAAAGTATTTGGCTCTCAAGTAGGGCGGGACCGTCTTTAGACACTTACCCTCATAGACCCCCTTTTGGGCAATCCGAATGGCGTCGCTGGATAGGTCCGTGGCTAAAATGCCCACGTCCCAGAGAGCGGCGTTGGGTAGGTGCTCAGCCACGGTAATAGCCATCGAATAGGCTTCCTCCCCCGAAGCACAGCCGGCACTCCAGAAACGTATCTTGCCATCGGCGAGGTCTCGTCTGGCGGCCAACTCAGGCAAAACCTGGTTCTCTAGATGATCAAAGTGCTGCTCTTCACGGAAAAAATGTGTTAGCGTGGTGCACAGAGCGTCAAGCATGTTGGTCAGTTCATCACCACTGGGGTCACTGCGGACATATTCAATATAGTCATCGAAATCATCCAGGCCGAGCCTGCGCAGCCGTTTGGTCAAACGAGCCTTGACCAGCTCCTTTTTGCCCGGGTGAAGATTGATTCCGCAGAGCCTGTGGACCACAGTACTGATGGTCTGGAACTGCTCGTCACTCAGAAGAGCTTGCTGTAGTTGTAAAGCATTTCCCATCGACATCACAGTTGATCCTTTTAGCCAACTAGCCCATTTCTACACACCGGCAGTCGTTCCTAGAAATCTTGCATAGGCTTTCCAGCGACCAAGGGAATGACTGTCTCTGGCTTCGGGTGGCGCTGGGCTCCTGCATTAGGGTCGTCGGGCTTATTCTGCAATCCACCGCCGAACTCCAGGTGCGGCCAATATACGTTAGATTTACCGGCAGCAGTGTGCTCGGAAGACCTGGCCGACTTATTTGGCCCAGGCGTGTTTGTTCCCGCTGAAGGGAACTGGTGCTTAATACCGGGGCGTCTGAAGTGATTTGAAAATTGATTACTTTTATTCGAGCCTTCAATCAAAGCGACGAGCTCACGGACCATCTCATTCATGGTCTCGGACTGGGAGCTCAACTCCTCAGCCGCAGCGGATGACTCCTCAGCATTGGCGGCATTGGATTGAGTTACCTGGTCCACCTGGCTAACGGCTGTATTGATCTGCTCAATGCCTCGGGCCTGCTCGTTACTGGCTGCGGCAATCTCCGCGACCAGATCATTGACCTTGCGGTTGCCCAAGGTGATATTCTCCAGGGCCTGGCTGACTTCCTGACTTATCTGCACGCCATTGTCGGAGTTCTTGACGGCTTCTTCAATCATCGTGGCCGTGTTCTTGGCAGCCTCGGCAGATCGCCGGGCAAGATTCCTGACTTCCTCAGCGACTACAGCAAAACCTTTGCCGGCCTCGCCGGCCCGGGCGGCCTCAACGGCAGCATTCAAAGACAACAAGTTGGTCTGGAAAGCAATCTCATCTATGGTCTTCATGACGGTGGCTGTCTCATCAGAAGAAGCCTTGATCTTATCAATGGCCTGGGCCATTCGGCTCATGGCAGCCAATCCATTATCACTGGCAGTCTGAGCCTCGCCGGCAAGCTGTTTGGCCTGCTCGGCATTGTCGGCATTCTGCTTAATCATAGAAGTTATCTCTTCCAGACTGCTGGTGGTCTCCTCAACCGCGGCAGCCTGTTCGCTGGCCCCCTGGGCTAACGATTGCGATCCACTAGATACCTGGCTTGCAGCAGAAGATGTCTGTTCTGCCCCGACAGAGAGGTTCTCGATGATTCGGCCTATTGGTCTGGTTATGGATCGGATAATAAGCACAGCCACAAGAATGCCCACGCATAGAGCGCCTACGCCGGCCAGAAGCGAACCAGTCAAGAGAGCGCCGGCAGAAGCACAAATCGAGGCCATATCCTGATTCAGCTCTTCCGTCTCAGAGCTAATAAACGGATCCAACATAGCCAGAAGCTCCGCGGCATTTTTATCAAACTTGGACATGTATGGGTTGCCTTCGGCTGGGCCACCGCGGATGTATGCTTCGGCCATCTGCTTACCCATCCGATAATAGGCGGAGAAAGCCCGAGCAATCTTCTCGGTGTCTTGCAGAGCATCGTAGTCGCCTTCACGGGAGAGCATTTCCTGAAATCTGTTCAGGTTGGCTGTAAACTCCTGGGCTTGTTGCTCGGCAGAATTAAAGCCGTCGTCGCGCCCCCCCTGAGCACGCGTGGCAGAAATGTCACTGAGGAATCGCTGCACTTGAATAACATTAATCTTCATGTCCTTGGCGACGACCGCAAATACGGCGCTTTCCGTCTGAGCATGCAGGGCCCGCTCTTTGACTTGGCTGGTGGCGAAGAAAATACCCACGGTAACGCCGGCTAAGATCAGAATCAACACACCGAAACCCAAGGCGAGTTTGGTAGCCAAAGCTATTCTTCTGTTGGATTTGATAGTAACCACTTTTAGCCTCCTAAGAATATGAGAGTTACTGAAGCAATGACCGGTCTGTAGATAAGCCCACAGCTGCGATCATGCCGTCCAGCTCGAGCAAAATCGTAACCTGGCCATCCGTCTTAGCCAGGCCGAGGATATAACTATTATCAATCCCCTTACCAAAAGAGGGCGGATCTTCAACATCGCTGCCGGAAACTTCCAGCACATCCGATACGGCATCGACCAAAACACCCGTTTCCGTATCCTCCGTGCCGGTTATGATGATAGCGGTCGAGCGAGTGTGTTCATGCTCGGGCAGGCCCATCTTCAACCGCAGGTCCAGAACAGGAATCACCCGGCCGCGAAGATTAATGACTCCTTTGACGTAGTCAGGAGTGCAAGGAACGGTAGTAATATCCTGCATCCCAATAATCTCGCGAACCTTGAGGGCTTGGACGGCATACTCTTGGCCGGCCAGAGAAAAAGACAAATACTTCCCGGTGAGCTGTTGGGCTCGGGGCGAGATCGTTTGCGTCTGCTGTTCTGTCATAATTAGACTCCCTGTGGACCACTAAGCACTGACTGTTGTGACGGGATGTGCCTGGCTCTGCTGCAAAGCGAGATTCATCAGACCATCAGCATCTAGAATCAGAGCCACGCGGCCGTCTCCTAATATGGCTCCGCCAGAGGCCCCCGAGACACTCTCAGAGACTTTATCAAGGGATTTAATGACCACCTGGCGGTGATCCAAAAGCTCGTCGATCATAAGGGCACATCGTTTACCCCCGCCGCAAAAGACAACCATCAAAGCACAAAGTGGATCAGTGACGGTCCCGTCGATATCGAATAAACGATGCAGCCGGACAATCGGCAGCAGCTCGCCGCGGAACATAACCATCTCCGGGCCCTGGGCGATATGAGAAATGCTGCCGGGCTGAGCACAAAAACTTCGCTCGATAGCCATAGTGGGTAAAAGAAAACGCTCCGACCCAACGCGGACAAGTATGGCGTCGGCAATGGCTGTGGTTAGTGGCAAATACAAACGAAAGGTAGTGCCCCGGCCAGGCTCTGAGACGACCTGCACCCGGCCGTGCAAATTGGCAATATTCTGACGCACCACGTCCAGGCCCACTCCCCGTCCGGAAACTTCAGTAACCTTCTCAGCAGTAGAAAAACCAGGCTGGAAGATCAAAGAATGAATCTGCTCATTGGCAGGCTCAGAGGAAGACTCAAGCTTGCCGGAGGCGATGGCCTTGTCGAGAATGCGATGGGTATCAAGTCCCCGGCCGTCATCCTGAATCTCTATCACCACATTGCCTACGGAATGATAGGCTCGCAGAGAAACAGTGCCCTCGGCGGGCTTGCCCCGCTCAATGCGCTGAGCCTGGGACTCGAGGCCATGATCGACGGCGTTGCGAATCATATGCACCAGCGGATCCGTGAGTATCTCGACCATATTGCGGTCGATCTCGGTGGCCTCGCCGGAAGTGACAAAACGTACAGATTTGCCCGACTTACGGGCCAAGTCTCTGGCTAGACGGTTCATTTTGGCAAACATGCCCTTCAAAGGAACCATACGCAGACTCATAGCCAAATCCTGCAGATCGCGGACAATCTTTCCGGCATGGGAAAGGCTGCGGAGAAACTCACGGCTCATGCCTTGTTGAACCTCCGGGCTCTGAGTGATCATAGACTGGGCGATGACCAACTCGCCGACCAAATCCACAAGGTCGTCCAAACGCTTGGTGGCTACACGAACCGTGTGATCCTCATGCGGCCCGGAAGGATGACCGGAAGCAAATGAAGCGGCTTTTTCACGCTGCTCAGGAGGCTCAGGCTGTCCGGGCTGGTCATTGGCGGGTGGATAATCTGTCGAAGCGGCATCGTCCGGGCAAACAGCAGCTATAAGCTGAGCTGAGAAAGCCTGTGGGTCAGATAACTGCCTGAGCAGCTCATCAAAACCATCCGGGGGCCGGCTAAGCGACGCGTCCTGGGGATGGCGAAGCTCGGATATCATCCTCTTGAGATGGTCGCAGGATTTCAGAGCTAAGTCGGCACATGGGCCGGTCATCTGAATCTCGCCATCACGGGCTCGAGCCAACAGGTTTTCTGACAAGTGAGCCAGCTTCTGGATCAAGTCCAAATTCAAAAAAGACGAGGCCCCCTTAATGGTGTGGAAGGCCCGCAAAACCGTGTTGATCTGCTCAAGGTCGTCCGGGTTCTCTTCCAGCAACAAAAGAGAACTCTCGGCAGCGCTGACGTGGTCCAGGGCCTCGGCGACAAAGTCCCGGATCAATTCCTGATCACCGTCGATCTGGGATGCATCGGTTGGGCAACCGCTGAGCTGCTGACTCTGAGGCAAAACTCTCTGCGGCAAAGCATCGCTCGGGGCGGTAGCCTCAGCAGGTTGTAGCTTCTGCAGTGAGTCAATGGCTGTCTCGAGCGCAGCTGCACCGCCGTCGTCCTCCTGCTGGAGGTGACGGGTAATACTGCTCAGAGCCTGGGCCAAATGAGCTAAAGCAGCGGCTGGCTCGGCAATGTCGTCGTCAATTATATGTTGCAGGATTTGCTGGGCCAACGTGGCCAGCATCATTTGAGGTGAGTCGGGCTCCAACAGTCTCAGGGCTTCAGCGAAACTGACAGCGATTTGGGCTAAGGCATCTCGATCCGAGACGTCTACAGCGAGTAATTCGGCACTGAGCCCTTCAAACGTGTTGACGGCACCTAAAGGAGATATCACATCAGCTTTCCCGAACCCCCCAGGCTACTGAGAAAACAACTATCGTGTTCGGCAAAATCTAGTTAGGTGTATGGTTTATCGGTAATTGAAGACAGGAGTTTAGGTACTTCCCAGGACTTTGAGCGTTACACAGAGGCGGCAGAGAACGATTCGGCCAGCCTGCTCTGGAATTCAACGCGATTACGACCGTTGGCTTTGGCCCGATAAAGGGCCTCATCGGCTGCACGAACGAGAATATCCGGAGTGATCTGCTGCGAGGGACTCACCGCCACTGCTCCAAAACTCATGGTTATCGGAATAGTCTGCCGTTCGATCTGGAAAGATGTCTGGGTAACGACCTGTCGTAAACGCTCGGCCACAACCTGGGTGTCGGCGGCCAACGGCTGCGGTAGTACGATTAAAAATTCCTCACCACCGTAGCGCCCAACGGTATCGTACTTTCTGAGTTCCCTAACCAGCCGTTGAGATAGTTGCGTCAACAGGGCATCACCACCCCTGTGGCCGTAGGTATCGTTGATGTGCTTGAAATGATCGATATCAGCCATCACCACACCAAGGAAGGTACCCTGGCGAGCGGCTCGGGCAAACTCGCGATCAAGCGTTTCCAGAATAGCAGAGCGATTCCAGAGCTTTGTGAGCGAGTCCCGCGTGGCCAGGACCCATAGGGCTTGCTCCAATTCCACGATGCGCTTGCCGGCTCGAAGACGTACTTCCAACTCGCGGATATCAAATG
This sequence comes from Actinomycetota bacterium, assembly GCA_011682385.1. Lineage (GTDB taxonomy): Bacteria > Planctomycetota > Phycisphaerae > JAACET01 > JAACET01 > JAACET01. Next base: position 41,619 of record JAACET010000004.1, read on the forward strand.
ACTTGGTGACAAAATCATCAGCGCCGACATTGACGGCCGCGACCAAATCGGCAGTGCTGCAATTGGAGGTGAACATAATGATATACGTCGAAGGGCTCCGCTGCTGGAGGCGAACCTTCTTGCAGAGCTCCAGGCCGTCTATGCAGGGCAACATCCAATTCAAGAGCACCAGCCTGGGTGCGTCCTGGGACTGAAGTATATCCCAGGCCTGATGGCCGGTCTCGGCAAAGACTATCTCGTAACCCCACTGCGTTATATGATGAGCCAAGAAACGGCGGGAAAAACCATCATCCTCGGCAATAAGAACACGCATAACACACGATCCTACACTGAGCTACCAAAGGCAATCCGGTCCTCGTCCCCGTCAGGGAACTACATAGAGAACCGAATATAGACTCGGAGATTGCCCGCTCAGCCTTTAGTTATTTGCCACAATGAGCTTTTACAGTATGAAAAACACCAAATCGACGTAACTCTTTTATCTCGGAAGTTTTGTGTGTTTTTAGCCGAGAAGACCATACATCGCTTTATGGATGCGGCTTGGCCAGGAATTTAGGTGAATTTCCTTTTTTTGTTATTGGGACGCTCAGAATTGCCGATAATCTCATAGCTAATGCTAATATAGGTTATTATAACAGTACAGATATTGTTTTTATAGGGCCAGACGCCAGCGCGGATCACAAGATGAGGAACCCCCCTTAGCAGCCGACCCCGAGAGTCCCCTTGAAACAGATGAAATTGACGCACAGGGATGTTATCCGTCGGTCGGAGTCGATAGTAAGGGCCTGTAGCAGCCGGTCTTCAAATAAAGGGCTCAATATTGAAAGCAAACACCCCCGGTAAAACCAGGGGATAAATATACGTAAGTAGGAGAGCTGACTATGAGAATAGCTAAAGTTGCCGTTCTGATTCTAATGCCGAGTTTCCTGTGTCCTCTTTGGACGGCAGGGTGTTCCAACAGGCAGACTCAGATGGGCTCCGGCGCAAGCCTGAACGAACAGAGCAGTTGGGCGGCCGGCAAAAGAGCTTGGCAAAACATCGCGGTGGGCAAGTCCAGTTACAATGATGTGGCGGCTGTCTTCGAAACGACCGTCAGCGACAAAGATCGCTACGCCTACGCCCTGGACGAGGATAACAAAAGAGAGAACACCTTTTTGATGATGGTCAATCTGGACGAAGACGGCATCGTAGCGGGAAAATACTACTGGGAACGCGTGACTACATCGGCGCTTCTGGCTAAAACCGAAAACTGGGAAATAGCTATGGATACGCGAATACCAGCAGCGGTCCTACAAGAATACACCTCCGGCGTCGGGCCGCGGGAAGAGGCTATCCTGGCCTACTTCGCGACAAAACTCTACGGGATAGCAGAGAAGTACGAACATCTCAACGAGGTGTTCGGAGCAACCGGAGCCATGAAACGCATCTTTACGCTGGCAGCCAGCGAGTACAATATGCGAGCCGACAAACAAGCACTACGGAGTCCGGAGGGATTTGTCTTCGACGGCGATATATACGGCGACAAATGCACAATGAGCCTGGTGCCCATCGATGAGCGAGCAGGCTGGTATTTCCTGGTACTCAAAGGTAAGCGAAGCCGAAATTTCTTCACCGGATGGTAGAATAAGCCCGGTCAATAACCTAGATGTTGTCGCAAAGATAGGCGCCATCAATGGGTAAGATGACACCAGAGACGAACCCGGCGCCGTCGGCGGCTAAGAAAACAGCGGCGGCAATCAAATCATCCGGATCACCAAACCTACCCATAGGAGTGCGCTCCAAAACGTCTTTGCCCCTCTGAGTCGCAGAGCCGTCCTCGTTAAGCAAAAGCTTGCGGTTCTGGTCGGCGACAAAAAATCCGGGGGCCAGGGCGTTGACCCGTATGCCATAGGAGGCAAATTCCTTGGCCTGGGCCCGGGTCTGGTTAATCACGGCAGCCTTGGCGGCTGAATAGGCCCAGACACCCGAAAGCGGATTGAAACCAGCCATAGAAGCAATGTTGATAATGACGCCCTTTAGCCCAGCGTCTATCCAATACCTGGCGACATGCTTGATGGGCAGGACGCAACCGGCCAGCAGATTAAGCTTGAGCACAAAATCGAAATCCTTCTCCTGAACGTCCACCAGGGGCGATTTGCCACGGTTGCCGCCGGCACCATTGAGGAGAATGTCAACCTGGCCGAACTTGGCCGTGGATTCGGCCAGAGCCTGCTTGATAGAGGCCTCATTCATCAGATCGACGGTGACACTGGATATACGAGCAGGATCGCCACAGGCCTGGCCGATGTTCCGGACCTTGGACTCGAGAGCCTCCGGACGAATGTCCCAAAGGATCACATTGGCGCCGACTTTGGCAAACCCCTCAGCAATTACACTGCACAAAGTACCACCACCACCGGTGAGGACGGCTGTCTTGCCCTGTAAACCGAACTTTTCCTGCAAATACGACATCAGCATTCTCCTGTCTGTAAAATGAAAACTCCACGGGGCAACCAACAGAGGATAATCGCCCAAGACCGATTTTGCAAGTAAGACTAACCATATGAGGCAAGAAGCTTGACAGAAAACGGAACAGCAAATAGTATGACCGTACACCTGTATATGGGCCGTGGTGCTAACTCAGAGGGGAACAGATGAAGATTGGGACGCGGCTGGCAAACTTCTCCGTGAAACATCCGTGGATCGTGGTTGCGGTAATGGTCGGTGCAACCGTGCTGCTGGGGCTGGGGGCGGGTCTGCCGAGTCTTTGGCCGGCAACGTTCAAGGCCCTCAATCCGCTAAAGGTAGATACCGATCCGGAAAACATGCTGCCGGCCAACGAGCCAGTGCGGGTGTACCACAACCAGATGAGACGCGAGTTGGCTCTCTATGACATGGTCGTAGTGGGCATTGTCAATGAGAGCCATCCCGACGGGGTATTTAACGTCGATTCGCTGCGGAGAATTTACGAACTGACAGAATTTGCCAAAACGCTGCGCTGGGATGACCCGGAAAATCCAGACCAGCAGATCGGAGTGGTAACGTCCGATATGATTGGGCTGTCCACAGTTGATAATATAGAGCCGGGGGGATTGGGAATAGTAAAATTCGAATGGCTCATGCCCAAGCCGCCCCAGACGGCTGAAGAGGCCAGAGCAATTCGCGACAAGGCCCTGCGGATTCCCTTCCTGAGGAACACGGTAGTATCCGAAGACGGCAAGGCAGTGTGTCTGTATTTGCCGTTGACCAGCAAAGACCTGAGCCATCGGGTCTATACCGAGCTGCGAAAAGAAATCGCCAAGTCCAAGTACAAGGGGGATGATCAATACCACATAGCGGGATTGCCGGTGGCGGAAGACACCTTCGGGGTGGAGATGTTCAAACAGATGGCTATCTCGGCCCCGATAGCTATGCTGGTCATATTCCTGCTGCTGCTGGTGTTCTTCCGTAAGCTGGCCTTGATTATCTCGCCCCTAATCGTGGCCATGGTATCAGTAATCTGGACCATGAGCCTTCTGGTGATATCCGGCTACACCGTGCATATAATGAGCTCGATGATCCCAATCTTCATCATGCCTATCGCGGTGCTGGACTCGGTACATATTCTGTCGGAATTCTTCGACCGCTACCGGAAAACAAAAGATCGGCGGGCGACGATCACAGGAGTAATGGAGACCCTGTTTACGCCGATGCTGTACACGTCGCTAACGACCATAGCCGGGTTTGCCTCGCTGGCCCTGACGCCCATACCGCCAGTGCAGGTGTTCGGTCTATTCGTGGGGCTGGGGGTGGCAGTGGCCTGGGTGTGGACAGTAATGTTCATCCCGGCCTATGTGATGCTGATCAGCAATAAATCGCTGGAGAACTTCGGGGCTGAACACGAAACAACAGAATCCGAGTACAAGCGGGGTGTGCTACCCTGGATCGGCCGTCTGACGGTCAAACAAGCAAAACCGGTGATGGCGGTGACGGGCGTGGTGATAATCATCGCGGCCTGGGGTATTACCCAAATAAATATTAACGATAATCCGACCAAGTGGTTCAAAAAATCACACCCTATACGCGTGGCCGACACGGTAATAAACAAGCATCTGGGCGGAACCTATATGGCCTACCTGGGCCTGGAAGCACAGGAAGTCAAACAAAGTGCAGCCGAATACGCCAAAGGACTAACCAAACGGCTTCAGGACTGGGTTGGGCAACAGAAAGAATCCAATCCGGCAATACCGGGCATGGCCAAGACCCTGCAAAATGAGATCGACAAGCTGGCTCAGACTGCCAACTCGGGGCAAGCTCTGCTTGAAAAACTGAAATCCAGCGTCCAAACGCAGCTAGAGAACGCGTCCGACGAAGCGTACTGGAGCTGGGAGGCAGTTTCGACTTTCGTCTATAGTCAGGAATTGCGCAGTCAAGTTTTCAAGCAACCCGAAGCACTGCGGTACATCGAAGCACTACAAAAAGAATTACAGAAGATTGCTGTGGTGGGCAAATCCAACTCGCTGGCAGATATAGTCAAAACAGTACATCGGGAGTTCATGGAGGGCGATCCAAGCAAAGAAGTGATCCCGGCTACGGCCAAAGGCGTGGGCGAAATGCTCATCCAATACCAGTCGAGCCATCGGCCCGGCGATCTGTGGCACTTCGTCACGCCGGATTACAAAAAAAGTATCATCTGGGTACAACTCAAAAGCGGCGACAACCAAGATATGCAAAAAGTAGTAGCGGCGGTCAATGATTATATGCAAGTGAATCGGCCGCCGATGAATATCAAACACAACTGGTTCGGCCTGACCTACATAAACGTAATCTGGCAGGAAAAGATGGTCAGTGGCATGTTGCAGTCGTTTCTGGGCAGCTTCCTGGTGGTGCTACTGATGATGACCTTCCTGTTCCGCTCGGCCCTGTGGGGACTGCTGTCGATGATACCGCTGATAGTGACCATCGGACTGATCTACGGGCTGATCGGGATTGTCGGAAAAGATTACGATATGCCGGTAGCAGTGCTGTCGTCACTGAGCCTGGGGCTGGCGGTGGACTATGCCATCCATTTTTTGGCCCGCGGACGCCAACTACACGATAAGTACGGCTCGTGGCAGAAAGCGGTTGGGCCGGTGTTCGCTGAGCCAGCCAGAGCTATAAGTCGGAACGTCGTAGTGGTGGGTGTGGGATTCCTGCCCCTTATAGCGGCATCGCTGGTACCGTACAAAACAGTAGGGATATTTATCGCGGGCATCCTGGTAACAGCAGGTGTGGCTACGCTGGTGATTCTACCGGCTATGATCAGCCTACTGGAACGCTGGCTGTTCCCGGCGACAAAGGCACGGGCCTTTACCTGCAAATGCGGGACGTGTGTTATCTCGGCAGTAGTGCTGGTAGCTGTGGTGGTAATTAACGTGCATCAGTTTATGGACGTCGGCTGGACCAAGCTGACCTGGTTCAGCATAGTGGCTATACCGATCTTGGCCGGTGTATGTGCGTTGGCCTCACGGCGAGGAAGCTG
>JAACET010000026.1 GCA_011682385.1 Actinomycetota bacterium
AGCGAGAAATTAGCGGTCACAATAACAGGCGAGTTCTCATCGGGTTCGCCCAGGGCGAAAAGACCAGTGGGGGCAGCATGAGGTAGCCAGCGAGCAAAGTAGCTTATGAACCAACCTACAGGGGTCATGTCCTGTCCACTTTCTGGGCAACCAGGTAAATGAAACTGCCTAGTGAACTTCTCACCACCTTGTTATTCCTGAAACCCGCCTGTGAAACCAGGGTGGGCAGATCTCCCACGGGCTTTGTGGTGGTTTGGGTCAGGGCAAAGGTCACTATGAGCAAGGGAATGCGGAGTAAGTTGTAGAATATACGTTTGCCCCCACTCTCCGGCCTGATCTCGCCCGCAATGGCCAAGTAGCCGTTTTCCTTCAGCACGCGGTGGGCGTGAGTTAGCGCGTATGTCTGTTCATCACCCGAAAGCTCTGAGAAGACCAGCGTTGACAAGACCAGCTCGAAGCTCTGATCAGAAAGCCTGTCCATACCTGATACGCCCATCTCATGCAGTTCGATTTTTTCAGAGAGCCCTGCACGTTCGATTTTCTCGCGAGCGACATGCAGCATATCTTCTGACACATCGAAACCCCAAACCGTGGCTCCCTTCTTCGCAGCGAGTACGGCCATAGTGCCTGTGCCGCAGCCGATATCCAGCACTCTCATGCCCGGCCTGACGAGTTCGTCAGCAATCTTACGTCTAGCTCTGTCCGCCTGTCCCAAAGAGAGCCAGGAAACACCCCAGTCGTAGCGCTGGGGCTGCGATTCGAGTATCTTCATGTATATGTAGCTGAACATCTGCTTGTTAAGTATTACAGCCCCAGTGTTTTGAGCTGTTCTGTTAATTGATAGTATAGGTTCCTTGTGTAGAAATAACACCAAACAGTGACCGCAATAACGACCACTGTGACCGCAAGCTTCGTAATGATTTTATAATGCGGGTGAAACCACACCAGGGGCAGAGCAAGCGGACCTAAACATAATAGAGCAATCACAACTACCCGGGTGGAAAAGTACCATTTCGTTTTTGACTTGCCCAATTTACAGGTTTTGGATTCGACGAGAAACTCGCCGCAGAAACGGCACTTGATAGCCTCATCCTGTATTTCCTCAGCACAATAAGGACATTTTCTTGTGTCCAAATCCTTTGCTACTACATAGGGCTTGTCATTGTCGGCACTAGACAAATCGGGGTTAGACTGATCGTGATTGGGGTGGTTTGATGTGTTGACAGCAGGAACTTGCCCTTCACTGGGACTGGGAATAACATTGATGTGGCTGCAACTGGGGCATCTCCCCTTCTTTGCTGCATATTCATCAGGAACCTCTATTTTTTTTCCGCAGTATGTGCAATTGAATCGAATCATGAAGATCAACTTCCCAACCCCCGCAACTGGATGGTCTCAGTAGCTTACTTCAGTAACAGCCCAGGGGCAAGCGACCATCAGGAAGCAGAGAATAGCCTGAATTGGCATTTCCCCTGAACACTCTTGCTCAGGTGACGAGTATTTGAGAGCTGTCCTTTTGAAAGCTTGATTTGAAGCTCTTTTCTATCCGAAGACTAAATTCAAGCTCAGCCAAGACCAAATATCCCGGTACCGTATAAGTTATCCAACGGGTGTTGACTCCGGTTTCCAATAAGGCCATGAGGGCCGTTCAGCGGCTCATCGTGCTCGGTTAAGTTCCTTCCGTGACATCGGGGTGGTTGGTGGCTTAATATGTCTTAGCAACTCAAAGTTGCAGATCCGTACAATGGGGATACCTTGGTGGTCGGTAGCTAGCCTTCCCGAACGGTCCAGCGAAAGTAGCAGGTGGTGGGCCTGGGGATTCAGGTCTTCGATACCAGCGGTGCCCAACCGTTCCCTAGTGGTTTCCATTACACGCCTGCATCCCTCATCGGTGATTAGGCCCTCCTTGAGGGCGATTGAAGCATTTACGCCCTTGTATATCTCCTCGTCTTTAGCGGCCAGGAGTTCATCAGGGCCGTTCCAGTATCCCCAGATGATGATATGATCATGATGCTTCCCAAGAATCGGATGTCCATCGGGAGTATTCAGGGCTTCATGGCTCTCGTATCTGCTGCCATCGAAAAGGTCTGCTGAGATCTCAGACTTGCGCCCGGTCATGTAGATAGCCCGGGGGTAAGTCGTCTCTATACCGCTTTTGGTTAGTTCCACGCCGAAGGATATCTCCTCGAACGGGCTGTTGTACCCGTAGGCGAGGATGGCTCTTTTGTTCTCAACACCAGGATGTATCTCCGGCCGTTTCCCGACCTTTGAAACACGCCAGACAAGATGTATGCTGTCCTTGGTTATCGTGTCATATGCTTCGTGCCAAGTCGATAGCTTGGTCCTTGGTGTTTTTCGCCATTTCTCTGGTAGGAAGTACTCAAAGAGCCCAGGATCTCCCCCAACGACCCACAGCCTTCCGCCAGTGCTCTCCACCTGCCCGTAAACATAATCTACTCCCATTATGTTTAGCGGGGTTAAGTAGGGAGGAAACTCCTCTTTGGCTTCGAAGCGGTGGGCTTGCTTGACCAGGTAGACCTTGCGATGTGACGCCCTTATGGCCCGTTCGTGCTGGGGTGTCCGTTCAAGAAGCTCAAAATCAACTAAGGCGTACATAATTCTGCCGTTCCTATCCTTTGCCAGCTCTCTGGCCTGCGCCGGCCTGATAATGAGGTGATGTGGCTTGCTGTCTTGAACGATAAACCCCTTGTGTCGCATTTCCTGATTGGACCGTGATATCAGGTTCACCATGGTCTTCTCATCGATCATTCCTTCCCTAAAGGCGTCAGCCGCATCTATCCCTTTTACCCACTCGTAGATAACCGCATAATGCCTGTGCAGATCAAGCGTGATTTCTTCATGGCTCTTCTGTATCCTCTGGAATATGTACTCTTTCCTGCCCAGCCTCCACGCGTCGACATATTTCCTGGGTACATAAATAGCCAGCGGCTTATGCGTGTAGACCCGGTCCGCCGTTTCGTAAGAGACGTTCCGCAGTTCAGTAACTAGGCCAAACTCTTCAAAGGGACTGTTGAACTTAGCGTTGACCAGTTCCAACGTTTCCGTCTCTCGCGGAATGTCTTGACCCATTCGATTCCACTTTAGGACAATGTCCTTGGAGAACCCCGCCACTTTCTTGGTTGTTATCTTATAGATGGCGCTTGTGCCGCGCAGTCTTACGCTGTGCCCGGCGAACCAGTCTTTGTCGGCCCAGTGATTCTCAGGCAAAAGATGCCTGCTGAAAGGGCGGCCATATTCGGTAAGATACAGATCGCTTCCGTCTTCAAGTTGGAGGTGCAAGTACTGGACACCGAACACCGTGATCCACGGCTGTTTGGCCAGGTGAGCCCCAGAGGTTTCTATCTTAGCCACACGTACCATAATGAACTGCATTATATCCGGCGCTAAAGCCAATTACGAGCCTCCGTACCTCCTCGCAAATACATGTTTAGGTCTTGATCTGCTCCCGAAATCTTGTTCCAGTGTAAATGCGAGATGTTCTCTGTGGTTTCAACATAGTTTTTCAGATTGTTCTGAGGATTCCTCTAAAGATTATTTAGCTGTCGTTAAGGTAAGTAACCAGTATCCGTGCTTGAGCTGATTTCGGGTGTGCATTTGCTCGTCATAGGGAAACCGTATGACGAGCAGCTGCATATGCGTAACCAGATCAAGCATGGTTCCTGGGTAATAGCCATGCAGCGAAGTGTCGCCTTAGTTCCCTAAAGACTTGTCAAATGTTGGAAAAAATATTAAAAACGCCCTTGCAAACAGAGAGAACATCTCACTGCGCCTGGCCTTTTCGGGGGCCGCTCCGTTCGGCGTTTAATCCCTACAGAAGAGATATCAGTTTCCGGGTATATTGGATTTGGATCATGGATAAGGAGACTAGATGGAAAACACAAGATAAGCAGGTTCTCCAGGATGCCCTCTCAAAAAAAAAGCCCTGAAGCCCGCTACTGAGCGGAAGCTGATATGCCAAACCGAATCGGCCTGTCAAGCTTCTCAGCGGCGGGCTGGGCACGGCTTGTTTCGGATTGACCAATGCACTTGACGAGCTAGGCGTGGAGATATGTTTTGTCTTGCCCCAGCCTAGCCCTCTTGGGTCTTCCAGCCACGTGCGCTTTCGGACCCCGCTGGATATCGGTATTCAGGTTGGGGGACAATCCCAGCGTCCGCAAAAGGCTTTTCACAATGTGGAACTGAGGCGGGTAGGTGCTCAACTGCAGGCTTACGTCACGCCGTCCAGCCAAATACATACAACGGTCCGGCAGTTCGCCGGACAAGGGAGCTCCTTCAGCTACTCAGGAACAATAATGCCATAATCGGCGGACAATTGATTTGGATGACTCAACTCCTATACTTCCCTTGACTCACTGAACCGCCTGCGGCAATATCAAAGGGGTACCTTGGCTTCCGGCGGGGCTAGTATTTCCTCAGCCATTACTTTACCGGGGGTAGATTCGGTGTACAGTTGGAACCTGGACAGCTTAGGTAATTGGCACAAGACCACCCGCACTCCGGTCGGCGGAGCAGAGACCACCGAGGTCCGCCAGCACAACAAGCTGCACCAGATAACCGAATTCGGCGCTATCGAGTGCCTCTACGATACCAACGGCAACATGACCGATGACGGCTCACGCGAATTCACCTACGATGCCTTCAATCGCGTCAAAGAGGTTTCGCTGAAGCTGGTGGGTTCGCCATCGCCATCACCTTCGGCCTCACCGTCGCCTTCGCCGGGAGCTTTGGCGGGCAAGAATAAAGTGTATGTTCGGTAATTCTGCCGTACATGATAAAAAATTCGAGTTCCTGCTGGAAGCCTTAGCTCCAGCCGCTTAGAGCATCACTAAAAGTGCGAAAGTTTACTGGAACATCCAGCTATGTTTTTCTTCACCTGCTTCGGATGAGTTTACTCATTGGCGTATTGAGTTTCTTGCACGTTGGCCCGATCTCGCTTAGAAAGCGTTTACCGTCCGTGTAATACCCAGCCGTCGGTTTCAGTCCCGGCACATGTTCCGTCCAATAGCGGTTTAGTAATTTCATGAACAGCTCGCGGACGTATTTTGCGTAGATACTCGCCAGGGCCACCGGCAGATGTTTGGATTCGGCCTTAGTTTCGAAGTGGACTTGCCAACTGAGTTTTTCCTTGTTCATCTCATAGACACTGGCGTCTTTATGTTCGTTTACTATTCGCAGTTCCCAATCGCCGAAGCACTGTTGCAGGAACGGCCGGTATCGTGTACGCCCTCCCTGTTTATCTACGTGGACCCTCAGTCCTTTGTCGCTGTAGCGTCTCACCAGTTCGGACAGGAACACCGCTGTCGAGCCGGCCAAGGCCGTCGCTTTGTTTCGCGTTTTGCCTACCAGTTCGTTGTAGTGTCCTACCAGGAGCACTTGGCTGGCTACTCCCAGAAATTTTATTCCTTGGCGTTGGGTCTCTGTTCGCAGTGCGTTCGCGCAGATGGATATATCTACGGCATCTGCCGCCGACGGCAGCGCTATCGTTTTGTTATGGTACCAGGGGTAGTCTTTCATTTGCCCGGCGCAATTGCTTCGTAGTGACTTCAGTAATTGCCTCAGGTTTCCCGTCGGCCTGCCCAATAGATGCATAAAGCACAGGGCTGTTTTTTCCAGCACAGCCACCCCTTCGGAACGGCTAAAGAGCTTTTTGCTGTCAGCAACAGCGATTTTTCCTGACCGTTTGGCAGGTCCTTGCGAGACGCTCCCTGACAGTGTCTTCCATAAGTCTTGTCCTATTAGGTTGTTGGGTATAGCAAAGACCGTTGCCGTCGATAATAAAGGCCCCAGGACCGGACCGTATCCTGCTTCGTCTATCCCTGCTACTATGGCCATCTTTGTCCTCGTTATGCTCAAATCGCCTCTAGTCGATCTTTTTCACTTGCTATCTGCCTTGTTATGCCAGTATAACATGGTCCCGATTTTGTGGCTGAGTGAATTTTGTTGGATTTATGGCATTCAAAGTCTATTGGAGTCAACGGTGTACGCAATTCTCGAAGACGGCTCAAAACAGTATCAGATTTCTCAGGGCGACACGATTGATATCGAGACCCGTGTGATTCCGGAAGGTCAGAATACCATAGAATTTGACCGTGTTCTATTGGTCAAGGACGATAAGGGGACGCAGGTCGGCACCCCCATTGTGCCGGGTGCCAAGGTTATTGCCCGCATCAATTCACCCGTTAAGGGCCCTAAGATCAAGATATTCAAACTTCGCAGGCGCAAAAACTCATCCACACGTGTCGGCCACCGCCAGAAGTACCTGCGAGTGACCATCGACAATATAAGCGTCTAGCCATAACCCATTTTGTTGCCATCGGTTACATATCTCCATCCCCTGTATTTCTATTATACGGGGCTCGCTGGCCGTCCATTGCGGCGGGATATCTTCTCTGAATCTGGATATTTTTTTGTTGTTAACGGCCTTGGTGGCCAATTTTTTCTGAACCTTCCCAACCCCGCAGTTGTATTTATTCATGAGGGAGTCAAAGTCTCTATGATGGGTCTTACGGAGGTGCTGAGCGGATTTGTCACTTCTGCCGAGCGTGGTTTATCAGCCTTGCGTACAGTTACTGTTTCGCCCGCGGAGCCTACCCCATTGGACCAGCCGGAGCTGTATGGCGGTAACTAGCGACAGATTTGTTATTTATGGCGTTTTTTTTATCAAGGTCTGATAATGGCCCAACCGATATATTCCTTGAGTCGGGGCTGCCTACGGAGGTAGAGCGTCAGCGTTTGGATGACCGACTATCAGTGTTCTGTGGCGGCTGGCCATGCCATCTGCCCTGTTACGTATATGTGCCGGCTGTCCGGCATGGGCGGATGCCAGAGGACTATGTAGTCCGTAACTCTTTTAATAGTAAGAGTTACGGCAATGTTGTTAATTGAGTTGCTCCTCTGTCCTTTTCTGACCTTTGGGAGGTGAATGAGCCGTGTTTGACAGGCTTAGACGATATTGCCGGTCTGTGTGTCGCTGTGCTGAGAGGCCCAGTTGGCGGTTGGGGCTCATTCTGCTGTTGATTGGCCCGATGGCTGTTTTGGTTTTTCATGGTTGCAGCGGCTGGGCGCCTACCGACCCTGCTGGTGCTCTGGGTCGATGGCAGCCCATGCCCACACAGCAGCGGATATTGCAGACCCTTTCAGCTGCGGAGGAGTCGGAGTACCAGGAGTTTTCCAATGCCGAGGATCCCACTCCTGAGGATCTCCAGGTCTTGGCCGAGGACTATGTAATTGGTCCGGGCGACTCCATTGACGTGCAGATATTTGAGTTGGTTGCCCCGGAGACGCCCTATTACGAGCGTCTTGTGGTTAACGACGTTGGTTATATCAACATCCAGCACGTCGGGACGATTAAGGCTGAGGGGTTGAGTTCTTCGCAGTTGACCGAGCGGATCAGGGAGATTTTGTATCCTAATATACTCAGGGATCCGCGGGTGAGTGTCACGGTGGTCGACCGCACTCAGAGGACTTTTTCTATTGTTGGTGCGGTTCGCTATCCCTTGCGTTACATGATAGACAAGACTGATTACCGTCTGCTTGATGCCTTGGCTCAGGCCCAGGACATTTCTCAGGCCAACATACCGTATGTTTATGTTATTCGTCGGCCCAAGTCTACCCTTGACTATGCTGGCGAAGATGATGTTCGTTTTGATGGGGCAGCCCCTGCGGATCGGTCATCTGCGCCGGTGGGTCCGCCGCAGCTTTCACCGGAGGAGGAGTTGGAGGAGTTGTTGAAGTCGATGCCGCGTAAGTCTTCGTACGGTGGTCGGACTGACTTGTCTAATGGTCTTCACTTATCTGACGTCTCTACTTCCCCCCAGGTCGGTCCTGTTGTCGATCAGTCTTCTGCCCACCTTTCGCCGGTTACCAGCCGGGAGCCGTCTGATCGGGACAAGGCTATTTATTGGCCTGCCGCCAAGCCGCGTGCGAAATTACCTTTTGCCGGGCGCGTCATCCGCATACCTTTGGACGAGTTACGTTCCGGCAATGCCAACTACAATATTGTCATTCGCAAGGACGACGTTATCCGTGTACCTTTAATTGAGAGTGGTTTTTACTATGTGATGGGCAACGTCAATCGTCCCGGCACTTATCAGATTGGCAACATACCGGTCACTCTGACACGGGCCATTGCTGCTGCCGGAAGTATTGGCGTTTTAGCTGAGCCGGCCAAGGTGGATTTGACCAGGCGCATTGGTTCCAACAAGCAGGAAATAGTGCAGTTGGACTTAGCCAAGATTTTTTCCGGCCTGCAGCCCGACTATTACATAAAGAAGGACGACATAATCAACATTGGCACTTCGCCGGTTTCGCCTTGGCTGGCCGTTTTGCGAAACGGGTTCCGGGCCACTTATGGATTTGGATTTGTTTATGATCGCAACTACGCCGATCGCGACGTTGGCAAGCCGTTTCAATGGCCGAATTTGAGCTTCTGGTGATAGCCCTGTCGGGTAGTCGTACCGCCCGAGAGAGGAATTACCACTGAATTAAAGCACATTTGCTATATGACGCCTGTTAATCTTCAGCAAACATCCACCTTGCCCGATCACTTACGTAAGCGTGGTCTGCTTAGGGCTACCATTTTCACTCCTTCGTCCGTCTGGAAGATGGTCCTTCTGGCCCTGGTTTTTATGGGGTTGCACTACGAGCATCTGCGTAAGCTGGTGCGGGTTTGGTGGACCGAACCGGATTGGTCTCACGGATTTATCATTCCCCTTTTCAGTTTATACTTTTTGGCCAGCAATTACCAACGGCTGCTCAAGGCCAGGATTAGGCCCTCTTACAGTGGCTTGGTTCTGGTGCTGATTGGCTTGGCCATGGAGGCCACAGCTCTTTTTCTGCGATTTGACTATGGGTTTTATCTGGGCATGATTGTGCTGTTGTTCGGCATGGTCCTTTGGCTGTGCGGATGGCAGGTAATCAGGGTTGTCTGGCTGCCCATTTTGTTTTTGATTTTTGCGGTTAACATTCCGGAGATGGTTTACCGGGAAGTAGCTTACGAATCGCAGCAGTTTGCCGCTCACTCTTCGGTGGTTGCTTTACAGATTTTGGGCGTGGAAGCCGAGATGGCTGGATCGTCCGGCCAGGCTGAGACGGTGATCCGCTTATGGGATACTGCCGGAAAAACTCATCAGCTCAATGTGGAGGAGGCATGTTCGGGAATGCGTTTATTGATGGCCTTTGGCGCCCTGGCCGTGGCCGTCTCTTATTTATCCGACAGGCCTGCCTGGCAGCGGATTGTTTTAATCGTTTCTGCTTTCCCGATAGCAATTTTGTGTAATCTGTTGCGGATTGTCATTACCGGCTACCTTTATTACCTGGGGTATTCTGAATATGCTCAAGGGTTGTTCCATACTTTTACTGGTTTACTGATGCTTGTGCCTGCCGGCCTGATGTACTTTGGTTTAGCCAAGCTGATGAACTTGCTGGTTGTCGAGGACTACTCGGTGCCTGAATCGTCTGCTCCGGATCAGCCCCAAGCTCCTACTCCTACTCCTGCTGATAATGTTGAGCAGACACCGGCCGCGTCGTCCGGGGCTGGTTTATGGCGTTCTTTGTTTTTTGACAAGCACTTTATGGCTTGTTTGGTTTTAGTTTTCGCAGCTGCTGTTGGCCTGAAGGCTTCGGTAGGTTTGTTGGATATCCACTTTACTAAATTGCCCGCCGCTCTGCGGCAGCCTTTGGCTTCGCTGCCCAAGACGTTGGGCAGTTTCCAAGCTTACGAGGTCGAGGACCCGGATACCGGCGAAATTGGAACCGACATCAGCTTGCCTGAGGAGATAATCCAAGCTCTGGGTACTGAGGTGTATTTGAATCGTAATTATCTGGATACTGAACCGCAGGAGGGGCAGAGTCCTTTGGTGTCGTTGTTTTTCACCTATTATACCGGTAAGCCTGTCCTTGTTCCCCACGCTCCGGAACGATGTCAGGCGGCGGTCGGTTATACCAAGACCGGCACGGAGACTTTTACGGTCGATGTACCGGGCCTGGGCATACCTAATGACACTGTCCGCGTCCGGGCCAGCCTTTTTTCTGGTAGTGATCCGAGGACCGGCAATACCAGGTCATTTGCCATCATATATTTCTTTGTGGCCAGTGGCGAATACATTGATGACTGGAAAGCTGCCCGTTTGCATTTGCGCAGTCCCCGGGTTTATTTCTTTGACAAGTACAGTTATTATGCTTTTGTCCGTTTGACTTTTCCTCAAGCTTCGGACAAGGCTCACTGTATTTCTTCAGCCAAGAAGTTTCTGAAAGTTGCCTTGCCTGAGATCGTTCGTATTTTGCCTGACTGGCAGGCCCTTATTTCTGGGCAGTAGTTTTTGTTCAGTCGTGGATGTCTGGCAGTCTTGATTCTTGTTATATCTGTAATTATGAAGAAGATGTGTTTATATGGCTAGACGTCGGATAAATAAGAGATTGTTATTGATTTTAGTTGGCCTGCTGGTCGTAATGGTTGGCCTGCTGGTGGGGATGTGGCACGGCAAATGGCGTCGGCACGATCCTTTGCCTTACCTAGCCAGGGGTGACGGTTTTTATTCACGGGGCCGTTTTAGTGAAGCGGCTTCTCAGTATCAACGGGCCAAAAGTTGGGCTGGCCGCAATGGTGACACCGCCACTCAGGCTATTGCACTGCTGCGGCTCAGCCAAGTCCTTCCGCACTTGGAGACTGAGCAGGCTGTGGGTCGTGCTTTGGGTTGTCTCAGTCAGGCTGTCTCCAAGGATCCCACGAATCTGGACGTTCGCAAGGCTCGGCTGGATATGCAATATGCTGTTGCTCGCGACACTGGTTCTTTGGATCGTTGGCAGAACCTCAAGGTATATGCTGAGGATGTGCTTAATTTGGATCCCCAGAATGCCCGGGCCCATTATTTGGCCGGATTGTCTGAGATCGCTTTGTCTGAGATCCGTCGCGACTCGAAGTTGGCCATGTTGGAGAGTCGACGGGAAGCTTTGCCCTATTTTCAGAAGGCTTGTCAATACGCACCTAAGTCTGTGCAGTACTACAGGATGTTGTGTAGGACCTATCTCAATATTGCCAGTCTGATTGCCCGTATACGTTCGCCGTTACCGCCTGAAGACCGTCAGTTAATCATCGACAATTGGTACAAAGCCGACCATGCCGCCAGACAGTTTCTTTCCTGGAATCCGGATTCTGGCTCAGCCATGGTTTTATTATCCAACGTTCTGGCTCTTCCGCAGGCCTTGGTTGTGCGTGACATTCGCAATCATGCAGTTGAGCGCTCTGAGGTTGGGGCACTGAGCGACCAGGAGTTGCTTGAGGACTACCTTGAGTCATTCCGTCTGGATTCTCCCCGACCTCCGCTGTCCAAATTACTTACCGCTTTGGATCGGATGACTTACGGCTATTTGCAGGCCGGCCAGAAGCTTGATAGTGACCATTTGAGTGTCCAACTTGCCTTGGCTGACTATTGGCTTTCCGCTAACAGGCGGGACTTGGGCAAGGCCGTGGCCTCCCTGCAAAAAGCCGTTGAGTATGAGCAGGATATTATTTCCAAGTTGAGGATTTATCTGCGAATTGCTGATGTTTACAGTCGGGACGCTCAGCCCGAGCGTGCCTTGGAGGTTTACGAGGAGGCCTTGGCTCTGCCGGTCGACTTGAAGACTCTCCGAGCTTCCGTTTTGCGTCAAAGCATTTACGAGCTTCATCTTTCTGCTGCTCGGACTTTGTTGACTCTTGCTGCCAAGCTGAACCGAGCAGAGACGGATTCTGTCGAGCGTACCAACGCTTTGTTGGATAAAGCTGAAGAGCACCTCGAGTCCGGCAATACCATAGCCGGCGGCATGGTCACCAACTACGAGACTCTGATCCTTCGCGGGTCGATTGCCCTGACGCGTCGGCCGCGGACCCGCCAGAATGTCCGCGATGCTATCCGCAAATACGAGCAGGCTCGCGATCAGATGGAGAGCATGGACCTTAGCGCGTCATCTCGAAGGCTTATGCAGTACGTCAATTTGCACAAGTCGCTGGCCATGGCCTACGATTTGGATGGTCAATCCGGTTCTGCCGAGGAGACTTTGACCAAGGGCATTGATACTGTTCGTCAGCTTGTTGGCGACGGATATTCGGTTGTCAATCCGCGGGTCCTGTTGTATTTGCTGGAGTTGCAGTTGAAGAACGGCCACATGGAGAAGGCCGAGCAGGGGTTGATTTCTTTGCTGGACCAGCTTGACAGTGCTGCCGAATCTGCCGACGCCGAGCGGAGTGATTTGATTGCCAAGGCCCTTATGCTTCGGGTTCGGCTCTATCGATCACAGAATAAGATCGACAGTGCTCTGCGGACTGCCGACGAGATTATTAAGCGATTTCCCAATTATGCCCTTTGGGCCATTTCAACGCAGGCTAAGATTCTGGGGGGAGACCCTGACCGTGAAGCACAGTTGGAAGCTCTTTTACAGCGCTGGATCCAGTTGTATCCGGATAGTCCCGCGCCTTGGGCTTTGTTGGCTGATGTTTACTTGCGGCAGGATCAAGGTGAAAAGGCCACCCAGATATTGAAAGATGCCGTATCCCGTAATCCTAAGCTGCGGGATTCGCTCTCGATGCTCATTGAGATAACTCAGTTGGAGAATTACGATGATCGTCTTGAGTTGCAGATTAAGCAGGTCGAGAATATTGCTGACCCGTTGCAGCGTCACATGGGCCTGTACCGCTTGTATCGTGGAGCATCTGCTTATTATCAGCGGCAGAACCTGAAGTATCGGCTTGCAGGCCAGCTCGAGTCGGCCAAGGAGTTTGAGGAGCGATTCACTAAGGCTGACCGTAAGGCCCTTTCGGCTTTGGAGCAGGCCTACGAGATTTCACCTGACACTCCGAGTATTTATGAGCCTTTGCTGAGCGTTTACCTGGCTCTACGTGATTGGTCTAAGGCTCAGACGTTGGTTGACCGGGCCAAGGTCAAGAATTGGGATGGTGTTGAGGGGGCCTATTTTCAGGGTCGGTTGCACTTTGCCAAGGCCCGGTCCCTGATAGCTGAGGACCCGGACGCAGCCAGGCAGGAGTATCAGCGGTCCTTGAGTTATTTGGAGCGAGCGGTTTTGGATCGGCCGGCGTTTTACCAGGCTTGGTCCTACAAATCTGCTGTGGAGACGAATCTGGGCCGGCACGAGGATGCTTTGGTTTCTGCACAGCAGGCGGTCAAGCAGAACCCTAGTAGTGTGCAGGCCCTGGAGGTGTTGATGACGGCGATGGCCAATGAATGGCGTAGGGCTGCTGCGTCCGACGATCCGACCTCCGCCACGCGTTATGCCGAGCAGACATACGCTACAGCCGAGCGGATTATGAGGCTTCGACCCTCCCATGCCAGGGCAAGGGCTTACCGCTTGAGTTATCTTGATTCTTTTGATCCTGAGCGAGCCATAACGGAGCGTTTGGATATATTGAAGTCCGTTCCCGGCAACCGTAATAACCTTTTGGCACTTATTGCCGTTTACCAGCGGCAGCACCAGATGGATCGGGTTAAGCAGTTGCTCATTGATTTGATCGCCCAACAGCCCGATTCGCCGGACTTGGTTGGGATGTTGGTCCAGTTCTATAATCAGGACAGGCAGTATGACAAGGCTCTGGAGTGGATATTGCCTGCCCAGCAGCGTTGGCCGGATCGGATTGAGTTGGTCACTTTGCTGGCCGAGACTTATCGACTGAGCAATCAGTCTGCCAAGGCCGTTGCTTGCCTGGAGGGTTTTCTTACTACTGCTGGTGACCAGCAGAAGTGGATGGTCTATCGGTCTTTGGGTATGCTGCACAAACAATTGTCCCTTTTGGATAAGTCTGCTGAGGATTTCCGTCAGGCCATAGCCAACCTCAAGAAGAGCCAGCCGTCCAACTCTCGGGCCATATGTGACATGGCTCGGCGGTTATTTTCTGTTAATGCCCAGCAGGAGGCTTTGGATATCATTTCAGCTCTTGCTGAGCAGGACGACCAGTATGCGGTCCAGACTTTGGTGGCTCTCTATCGTCAGAGTGCCCAGTCGGCTGAGGCCATCAAATGGGCTCAGAAGGCTCTGGAGTTGGCCCCTGAGTCTGCCTCAGCCAAGATATCTTTGGCTGGGGCCCTGCTTGATGCCGGCAGACCGGAGCAGGCTCAGAGCATTCTGGAGGAGACCATAAGTCAGTTAGGCGACAATCCCGCCGCGTTAGCTAAACCTTATATCATGTTGAGTGACGCCCATTTTATGCAGCGTCAGTATGACACTGCCACGCAATTACTCGAAGATGCCATTAACTCTGGCGTTAATGTCCCGGCTGTTCGCATACGCTTAGCCAATTATTATCGTTTCCAGGGCAGATTTGAGGATGCCAGTCAACAGTACTATCTGATCTTGCAGAAGTATTCGGGTAACACTGAGGCCAGGATGGCCTTGGTTGATTCTCTGATTCGCCAGGGCAGTTATAGCCAAGCTGAGCGTATTTTGGCTGAGGGAAGGAGTATTGAACCTGATGCCTATAACTGGCCGCAGCGGTTGTCCAGCTTATGGATGGTGCGTAATGACGAGCCTCTGAAGAAGCGCTATGATAAGGCTCTGAAATTTGCCTTGGAGGCTCACGCCAAATCTGGCCGTACCGTTTCAACAGCGGTTTCGGTGATGTCCATTTACAATGCTCGTGCTGAGTATAAGCAGTGCGAGGATTTTTATAGGGCTCAGGTTTCGGCCAAGCAGAAGGATCAGTATCCTATTTTATTACGTTTGGCTTGGGCTTGGGCTGGCAAATGGCGGCAGGGCAAGCTTGGAACTGTCTCTATGAGCAGTGCCGAGTTGACCACGCTTCAGCGCCAGGCGGTGGACTTGTTTCACCAGGTGCTGGACAAGAGCATGGACAATGACGATATAGGGTCTTATATCGCGGCCATTGGAGGTCTGGTGGCCATTCGCGGGATGGACAACCTTATCTTGTCCACAGAGGAGAGCCTCCGGGGCGACTCTGAGAACCCTCGTATTCGCATTTTGTTGGCTACGTTGCTGAATCGCAGGGCTGCTCAACGTTTGAACAACAGGCAGACTGCCACGGCCCAGGAGGACCTGGATAGAGTGGTTTCGCTTCTGGAACCTTTGCTTGACGATGGCGACTTGTCTAATCCTCTTAGGCTTGGAGTGTACAGTCAGTTGGCGATTTCTTACACCTATCTGAAAATGGACGAGCAGGCCAAAGATACGTACCTCAGCCTGCTCAAGTTCAACCCCGACAATGTTCGGGCCTTGAACAACGTCGCTTATATTCTGAGTAACTCTTTGAATAAACCCAAAGAGGCTTTGCTTTATATTGAGAGGGCTTTGCGTCAAGATCCCAAGGAGGCCAATTTGTTGGACACTTACGGCTGGACGCTTTTCAAAGCTGGCGAACCTAGTCGTGCGGTCATGGAACTTCGTCGTTCGGTTGACATTCTTCCCACAGCCGTGAGTTATTACCACCTTGGGGCAGCTTTGCACGCGGTGGGTGAGTCTCAGTTGGCTTTGAATGCCTTGCGGGAGTCAGCCAAACTGCTCGAGAATGATCCGCTCAACGATGCGGACATCGGCAATGATGTCCGGACGCTTATTGCTCAGTTGGAGAAGAATTAGTTCTGTGGGCCGGGATAGTGCGTAGGTTTTTTGATGTTTTGTTTTGAGATTTTGCCCTGGTTTTGTTATCGAGGCTAGCTATGAGTATTCCCCAGAACCCGACGGCCTCTCCTGCTCTGTCGGCTCGTGGTCTTATGTTATCTCGGCCGGGCTTAGCGGTGCCGGATCAGTCTGCTTCTATTACCCCAGCCGACATTTGGCGTATCATTAGAAAGCGTCTGCTTCTGATATTCATCACTATAATGATTGTGAATGCGGTGGGGATTCCTCTTAACCTTGCTTGGCGGCGTTGGTGGCCCAGTTGGCCGGGCGTAGCCCTGTTGGAGGTAGTATATCCCGTCGTGCCCGAGGCCTTGGCAACTCGGCAGGCTGCTCAACCGAACCGGGTCGAAATCTTCCAGCGTAGTGAAGCTCAGGTTCTGCAGTCCCGCCAATACGCTCAAAAGCTCTTGGCGGATCCCCAGATTCGCCGGACCAAGTGGTACCTCAAGAGCGAGGTTGACGCCTTGGCTAGATTTGAGCGGACACTTTCGGTTAGTCCTCTGCGTAACAGTGCTGTCATTCGGGTCAGTTTTCAGACCAGGGATCCGGAGGAAGCCCCTCGTATTGTCAACACCTTGGTGGATATCTACTTGGCCGATCGTAAGAAGTCAGCTACTGAGGGCCTTGTGCAGCAGTTGACGACTTTGCGTTCGCAGCACGCCAAGTTGCAGACCGAGTTGCGTAACATAAACGCCAATATTGCTCGGTTCATCAAGACTGAGAACATACCTGTTGTGCGTGTGATGAACACTGAGATCGAGGCTGAGTTAAGCCGGTTGGTTCTGGCCCGTGGCGAGCTGGAGATGGCCAATGAGGCGGCCAAGGCTGGTTTGGAGACTATGCGTCAGCAGGTACCCGAAACCTGGGTTCCCGGCAGTATGCAGGCCTATCGCATAGACAACGATCCATCCGTTCGGACCCTTAGGTCCTATCTCTTGGATCTTGAGGAAAGAAGAGAGGTCCAGAGCAAGAGGCTTGGTCCGGATCACCTGTTTATCCAGCGTCTTGAGGAGAGCATTCGAGTTGCCAATCGCGATCTGCAGGACAAGTTGGCTGAGATTCGTCTACAGGTTTTCGCTGAGACTCTCCAGGACTATGAAAACGCCGTATCCGCAAATGAGCAGACGCTGGCCCAGATTCAAGCCGGAATAGACAAGGCCCATGAGAAACAGAATGAGCTGAATCCTAAGATTCTTGACTATCAAGGTCGGCAGGATGAGAGGGATGCTCTGGTAAGATACATTGGTGTTGTTGAAAACAAGATCAACAACGTCTCAGCTACCATTGAGCAGCAGAAAGGGAATATAAGCTCTCAGGTGGTCCGACTGTCGATGGCTACGCCAGCGCCGACGCGTTCCAGTCCCAAATTGAGGGTTAACATTCCCGCCACTATGTTTTTGAGTATTTTCATGGCTGTGGGTTTAGCCTTCCTGCTGGAGTTTTTGGATAAGTCTGTGCGTAGTTCGCAGGACGTTCGACGGCACACTGAACTCACTCTTTTGGGATCGATACCCGCTCTGCAGGATGACGCGTCCAGTCCTGCGGACATGTATTCTGTGGTTATGCAGGCCCCGCGTTCTTTAATGGCCGAGGCTTTCCGTCAGATACGCACAAATCTCTTGTTTTATTGCAGTAGGGATGACGCCCGTTCGATTCTGGTCACCAGTCCTTCTCCGGAGGATGGCCGCACCTGCACAGCTATTAATTTATCTGCTTCTATGGCTCTGGCCGGATTGAAGGTTATATTGATTGATGCTAATTTCTGTAAGCCTGCTCTCAATCGGATTTTCACCAATTTGCCCGATGTGGGATTGGCCGATTTGCTTCTGGGCAAGGTCTCCATGGATCAGGTTATTGTCGATTCGCCTGTTCCGGGCCTATCGATTATGGGCAATGGCCAAGCCCCTGCCGAGCACACTGAGTTGCTGGGAGGCGATGTTATGCGGGGCGTAATAGCCAAGCTCAGAGAGCGGTTTGATCAGGTTATTCTTGATGGACCTCCTGCTTTGCTTACTGCTCACGCTTTGTCCATAGCCGGCCAGGTTGATGGTATTATTTTTGTTGCTCGGGCCGGCAAGAATTCCCGCGGTGAGCTCAATCGTATGCGTGAGGAGATCATCCGCCTGAACAGTCATATTCACGGCGTGGTTCTCAATGGTGTCCAGGCTACCAGCGGCGGATATTTGAGAAAGAACTACCAGCAGTTCTACGATTATCATTACGCTGAATCATCGCCCGGCACTCAAATGCTCGGCAACGACCAGTCCCAGCAGCCCACACCGCCGCAGACCGGCTAGCAGTTGGCGGTTTCGCGTTTGAGATTTGGGCCTTTGCTAATCACTGTGATACCAGTAGCTTAGTGTCTCTATTGCACGCCCGCCTGTTATGCGGTAAAATGGTGTATGGTGATGTCCGGTTGATCCTGATGATCAGAGTGGCCGGACGGACCCGGCTTGATTTTAGCATGTCTTCTAAGAGCGTGTCACCTTGACAATTTCTTTTGCTATAGAAAGAGAGGTGGCTCATGCGTATGTCCACTGCCGCTGAATTGGGAATCCGGGGCATGGCCTACTTAGCCCGGAATTACCGCAATGGTCCGGTTCCCATGGCCACCATTTGCCGTGAGCAGGGCCTACCCCGTCAGTACATGCTGAAGATTTTTGCCGCTTTGGGTCGAGCCGGTTACGTTCGTACCTCTCGCGGCAAGGGTGGCGGTTTTGTTTTAGCACATCCGCCGGCGGATATTTCTATACTTAATATTATGGAAGCCATTGAGGGGCCCTTGGCCTTGAATTTTTGCCAGAGCAAGCCTTCGCGTTGTCGCTGGGATAGCCCTAATTGTCCGATTCAGCCGCTCTGGAATGAGCTGCAGGAATTTACTTCTCGCAAGCTGGGCGAGTTCAGGCTTGATCGGGTCAATGATGTTAAAAACCCCTCAGCCTGATCTGTCTGCCCAGCCGCCAAACCACTTGTAAATTTCCTTGGTTTGCCTTATTAGTGTTATTATGCCCAAGCTTGGAGTAATTGTCTCGACGCTTGCCGGTCCCGGCCGGGGTAAGTCTTTTGCTAAGGTGAAAGGCCGTGAGGTCTTTATGCGCAGCCTGGAGTTGTTCATCGCTCGCGACGACGTCTCCCTAACCGTCCTGGCCGTAGCTCAGGATGAAGCCGAGCGGGTCAAGACCAAGTACGGCCCTCACTTGGCCTTTGCTTCGGTGAAGGTCGCCGCCGGTGCGGATCATTTTTCTGCTGTTGCCGCTGCTTTGGAGAAGATACCCACTGAGGTCGAGCTGATAGTCATTCATGACGCCGCCCGTCCCGCCGTTAGCGCCATGCAGATAGACGCTACTTTAGCTACAGCCGTTAAGACCGGTGCCGCTGTTTTGGCTGCTCCCTTGGAGCAGACACTCAAGCAGGTTGATAAGGATAAGAAGGTATCCAACACGCTTGACTCTCAAGACGTTTGGATTGCCCATACTCCTCAGGTATTTAATGCTCAGCTTCTGCGGGATGCCTATGCTAAGCGTGACGCCTCTATTGCTTTTGCTGATGATGCTGATCTCGTTGCCGCCTCCGGAACTGCCGCTACTGTTGTGCCCAGTTCCTGGCGTAACATCCGTGTAGTTACTTCTGACGATTTGACGGTTGCTGCCCCACTCATTGACGCGGTGCCTAAGCCCAAGCCCAAGGGCCCCATCGGCCCCTACGCCGAGGATAAGATGTGGTAGGGGCATTCGCCGCATTTGTGTCATTCCGCACCCCCAATCGAGTTGAGGGCATGCTTGATGCGGAATCCAGTCTTCTTATTCTCAAATCTTAAATTTGAAATCTGCGACTAATTGTTTTATCCGTTTTTTTTCTGCTCTACTTTCTTTTACTTCGTGACCTTCGTGGTGAACTCTTTTGTTTCTTTGCTATCTGTCGTAGATCGACCCGCCGTGCGCATCGTAGGCCACGATGGCGGGGAAATCTTTTACAATAAAGCGGCGGATGGCCTCCGGGCCCAAATCTTCGTAAGCCAAAACTTCCGAGTGCGTGATTTTGCTTCCCAGCAGAGCCCCTAATCCTCCGCCTGCAGCCAGATGTACCGCCCCGAATTTTTTTAGTGCTTGGCGTACTTTTTCACCGCGATAACCCTTGCCGATCATGCCGCGCAGTCCTGCCGCCAGCAGTGCCGGCGAGTAGGCATCCATTCGGCTGCTGGTGGTCGGCCCCGCCGAGCCGATTACCTTTCCCGGACGAGCCGGTGTGGGCCCCACGAAGTAGATAATTTCTCCTTCGATACTGACGGGGAGCTCCTCACCTGCCTGCAACAGATCGTAGAGTCGTTTATGAGCCGCATCGCGCCCTGTCAGCACCGGTCCACTGATCGACACCCGCTGGCCGCCAGCCCGCAGTGAGCGAGCGGTTTTTTCATCCAGCGGCGGCCTGAGGCAGATCGGCTCAGCCATCGTTGCGCCCCTTTAGAGTTACGGACTTATGCCTATGGGCATGACATTCGATGTTTACTGCCACCGGCAATGATGCGATATGACAGCCAGCCGTTTCTATTAGTACGCCCAGTGCTGTCGTATCTCCGCCGAGTCCCTGCGGACCGATCCCTAAGGCATTGATGCGGACCAACAACTCGTGTTCCATTTTGGCGTAGTAGTCCTCAGGATGGCTCGAGTTTAGTTTTCGCAACAGGGCCCGCTTGGCCAGCAGAGGTGCCACCTCGAAGTTACCTCCGATTCCTACGCCGACCACGAACGGCGGGCAGGCATCCGCGCCAGCTTGTTTGACTGTCTCGATCACGAATTTTAAAACGCCTTCGCGTCCGTCGGAAGGTTTCAGCATCACCAGCCGCGAGCGGTTTTCCGCACCTCCGCCCTTAGCCAACAGCGTAATTTTTAGATCACTTCCAGCCACCCATTCATGGTGAATAATCGCCGGCCCATTCGTTCCGGTGTTGCACCGTTTATCCAGGGGCTCAGCCACCACGCTCTTGCGCAGATACCCCTGTTCGTAACCTTCAGTTACTCCTTGAGTTATAGCCTTCGCCAGTCCTCCGCCCACGCATGTCTCATGGCCCTGTTCGACGAAGACCACCGCCAACCCCGTGTCTTGGCAGATAGG
>JAACET010000111.1 GCA_011682385.1 Actinomycetota bacterium
CGGCACAATGAATGCTCCGTAGACCTTTGCACCGGGCCGCTTAGCCATCCATTGGCTCCCGAAGACCTGCATCTTAAGGATGTCAAATTCAAAGCGAGCCACAGAGCTTTTTTCGATCTCAAGGCAGACAAGGGCATTATCAGTTTCGAGGACCAGATCATTGTTGAACTTCGCGCCCTCGAAAACTCTATGATTCGCGTGCAGTGTTAAATTCGGCTGCATTGATTGAATAATCTCTTCGATCCTTCCATCGAAATTGGCGGGATCAGACTCGTGCTTATCTATGAGTGTTTGTAATTCCTTGTCCGAAATAGCTGAGACCGCCTTGCAGAGCAGATTATTCATACCCTTAGGAAATTGACTGCGGCCACCGGCAGCTTCACAAAATGTTACGCTAAACACCTCTAGGCCCATTAGTCCAACCTCCTGCCTGATATTTACAACACCAAAACCACACAATCCCCTTCCCGACAGGCTATTGTTATTACCTTAGAAAGGATTTTGGGATGATTTCTAGTCTGCCTGCAGCCTAAGGCCTACAGTCTATAGTCTGGTCTATTCCGGCGGTCGAATACGGCACTGTTTGGTGGCAGTGAAAGATTGGCCGGTGAGATAGTCAATAAACTTCACCCGGATGGTTATCTCGTTACTCGAAGGCAGAGTATCCTTCCAAGGACAAGTAATATTGTAGTGGTTGGCCAATCCACCGGCCTGCCAGTACTGCCTGGCCTGCTCCGGCGAGAAAGAATAACTCATCAAAAGCGGCTCACTCGTCTTGGCCAAATCAAAAACGTTCACTTCAATACTACCGGCGGCGGTAACGGTTCGGCCAGCCTCGTCCTGGGGGGTAATATAAACTCTGATGCCATCGTCGCCGGGCTTTTCGTCCAGATTGGTTCCGCCGCTATAACGGCCGAGCTTTATCCGCTGGACCTTGAACAACACGTCCAGACGCTCCGGGCCCAGCTCGGACAAGTTGTCGATTTGCTCGGCCTGCCGGCGGATTGTGTCCTGCTGGGTCTCGATGGTCTGCTGAGATTGGCGGAGTTGCTGGCGAAGTTCGAGATTTTGCCTCTGGGCTTCGGTGAGTTGTGCACCCTTATTGGCACAGCCGACGAAGACGACCAACAGGACTGAGCCACCGAGGGCGAGCAGAAAACTCCAGCGGGAATTCGGCTGGGGCTTCATTCGAGCACTCCTGGAAGTTGGGCTCTGCGGTTATTCTCACTCAGAAGGAGGCGTGGGCATCTTCTTAAGCACACTGTCGGCCAAGCCGTAGGCAACCGACTCCTCAGCGTTGAGCCATAGATTGCGGTCGCAGTCCTTTTCGATCTTGCTCAGCTCCTGGCCGGTATGGTTGGCGAGTATCTCATAGAGCCGTTGCCGTGTGCGGATCATCTCCTTGGCCTCGATGGATAGGTCGGTAGCTACCCCGGGAATAGCCCCGCGAATTAACGGCTGATGAATGAGAGTTTTGGCGTTGGGCAGGACGTAGCGTTTGCCCTTGGCCCCGGCAGTCAGAAGCAGGGCCCCCATCGAAGCAGCCAATCCCACACAATAAGTGGAGACCTGGCAGCGTAAAAACTGCATAGTGTCGTAAATGGCCAAACCGGCTGTAACCGAACCGCCGGGAGAGTTGATGTAGAAATTCACGTCAGCTTTGGGATTCTCACGCGATAGAAAAAGCATCTGAGCGATGGTCAGATTGGCTACCTCATCGTCCAGGGGCCCGGTCAAAAACACAATGCGATCCTTGAGCAAGCGGGAATAAATATCATAGGCCCGCTCGGCTCGATCTTCCTTTTCAATGACCATGGGTACCAGGTGTTGTCTGGGCATGAGCAAAAATCCTTATTTCTTCTTCTGGACAGGTTCGTGGGTGAGGACCTCATCCACTATACCATAGGCCTTGGCCTCTTCGGCTGTCATATAACGGTCACGCTCGGTGTCCTCAGCAATCCGCTCCAGCGGCTGGCCGGTATGCTTGGCCAATAGCTGATTAAGTCTTTCCTTGTCTTTCAGGACCTCCTCAGCCTGGATCTGAATATCGGAAGCTTGCCCGCCAATGGAACCCCAAGGCTGATGGATCATGATCTTGGCGTGCGGCAAAGCGTAACGCTTGCCCTTGGCCCCGGCAGCAAGAACGATGGCCCCACCGGAGGCGGCACTACCCACACAGTAGGTGGCCACGTCACAGGAAAGAAAATTCATGGTATCGTAAATGGCCAAGGTGTCATCAACGCTGCCGCCAGGACAGTTGATGTACAAATGAATGTCCTGGTCCTTCTTTATGGATTGCAGATAGAGCATGCTCTTGATGACCCAGGAACAAACAGTGCCCGCCTTGGTCACCAGTTGAGGGTCCAGAGGCATATCCAAAAATATAATGCGGTTCTCCAGCAGCATCTCATTGATGCCCATCTCCCTGGTACGCTGGAAGGGCGGATGTATCTGGTTGTATCTGGAAAATTGATTGTAACTCGGCACGGGGCGTCACCTCGTTTAGCTGGGACTTTTTAACTCTCTTTCTTCGTGGCTTTCTTGGCCTTTTTCGCTGCCGGCTTGGCCGACTTGGCGGCTGGCTCATCCTTTGAAGATTCCTTGGGCTTGGCAGCCTGTTTGGCCTTAGGGGCAGCTTCCTTCTTCGGCTTGGACTTTTTCGGCTTTGGTTTTTCCGGCTTGGCCTCGGTGATCTTGGCCTGGCTGAGCAACTTGTCCAGCACCTTCTGCTCGCGAATCTGGTTGGCCATAATGCCTAAACGTCCGCTCTGAGCCAACTGCTGACGCATCTTTTCCGGACGCTGGCCGTACATGGCGGCCATGCCAGCGATTTGGCCGTTAACCTCAGCATCGTCCACCTCGATTTCGTACTCACCGGCAATACGATTGAGGATAAAGAACATCTTGGTTTCATCCAAAGCCTGGTTACGAGTCTCTTCAGCCTTCTTGTCCACTACTTCGTGGGCCTGCTGCTCGGGAATCCCCATCTGCATAAGCCTGACAACCTGGCGGAGCCGACCCCGCTCGGCCTGCTCAGCAGAAAGTTTTTCCGGCAACTCCAACGTGGTTCGGCTCAGCAGATAGTCACGTAACTGCCCCCGCATATTCTCAGCGGTACGCTGCTCGGCCTGCTGCTGAAGATTGTTCTTAACCATGGAGCGGAACTCTTGCTCGGACTCGAATCCAGCTTTCTTCAACCATTCACCGGTAAGCGACGGTACCTTGAGCCGTTTGATCTCTTTAACGGCCAGGCCTACGGTGCCTTTTTTGCCGCGGATCTCTTCGTCCGGGTGATCCTCGCCGACGGCAACTTCAGCAGTCGCTTCAGAACCAACCTTAGCAGAAACGAATTTTTCGCAGAGGTCGTTCAGCTTAACAGACATCAGGGCCATCTCGGTCGGTCCGGCAAATAGGGCCATATCATCTCGCCGGGTTATCTCCTTATCGCCAACCTTCAGCCAAAGATCACCGATAACCTGGTCGCCCTTCTTGGCTGTGCCGGTGACAGGCTCGTAGACACCTTCACGGGCCAGCATGGTCTTAATGGCGGCATCGACATCTTTGTCCTCGACGGCTACAGCGGGCTTGGTAACGGCGACGCCTTCAAGCTCGGGCAAATCAAAGGCCGGCTCGATGTCGGTCTCCACCTCGAAAGTCAGCGGACCTTCTTCGGGCAACTCGATCTTGTCGAAATCCAACTGCGGATCACCCAAAGTCTTGAGCTCACGCCCTTCGATGGCTTCCTGTAGAGACTCGGCGACCAAGACGTTTTTCAAACGGTCGCGAGCATCGCTGCCGAATCGCTTCTCGATAAGCTTGCGGGGCGCTCTGCCCACGCGAAAACCGGGCACAGCAGCCGTGTGACGGAGCTCTTCCAGGTCCTTGTCCAAACGAGATTCAATTCGCTCGGGGGGAACTTCGATCTTAATCCGCACCCTGGACGGGCCTATCTCCTCGACGGTTACGTTGTTTTCCGGCAAGTCAGACTTGTCAACCTGGGATTTCTGGGCGGTCTGCTCGGCTGAGCTCGAGGCAGATTCTTCCTTCTGGGCCATCAACTACTCCTCTAAGGAAAGGAAAGTCTCTAAGATGTTCTTCATGATCGGGAACCACTGGATTCTCGAACCTGCTGAAAACAATGGAGCGGGTGATCGGATTCGAACCGACGACAGCAACGTTGGCAACGTTGCGCTCTACCACTGAGCTACACCCGCATATCCAGCGGGGCATTGTACCGATTGGTGCAGCGGTTGGTAAAGGCAAAATTTGCCCAAAAATGGGGCAGACCGACTAATGAGCGTGTCCCAGGTGCTTTACAGCCTCCATCAGGCCAATGCCAAGTATGAACAAAACCAAAGCCAACCAGGCCCGTCCCTGACGCCGTTCCTTGTGCAACTCCGGGATCAGGTCGCAAGCCGAGATATAAAGGAAACCACCGGCAGAGACGGCCAACACATAAGGAATATACGTCTGGAGGCCCGCCAAGGCATAATAGCCGATAACTATGCCCAGGATTGCAGTCAGAGCCACCAGCAGATTCAGTATAACCGCCCAATACAAAGTCAAACCGGAGTGTACCAAGACACCCAGATCGCCAATCTCCTGGGGGACCTCGTGAGCCAGGATTACCAAGGTCATAACCAATCCCAGGTGAGTACTCTCTAAAAAGGCGGCGGCAATAATCACACCATCCAGGAAATTGTGCAGACAGTCACCGATCAGATTCAAATAACCGACAGGGTGTACCGCGCAAGTATCTTCATGACAGTGCCGCCAACGCAGTAAACGCTCCAAAACAAAAAAGGCTACCACGCCAGCCAAAAGGCACCAGGAAACGGACAGGACCTCGATTTTTTCCGCAGCTTCAGGCAGCAGGTGCAAGAAGGCTCCACCCATCAGGGCTCCTGCGGAAAAAGCCACCAAAAAAGCAGTAAACCCGGAAATGCGCTTGAGCCCCAAATAAACCAACGGCAGGCCACTCAAAGAAGCCAAGCTGATTACCAAGGTGGCTAGAAGGCCCCAGGCCAATGGGTGCATGTTTGAGTCTCCTGTGAGACTATAAAAGTTGGTAATTATGCAAATCAGGCGCTTTGTCGGCGGCTGGTTTTCTTTTGCACCGGTTCTTCACCAAGTACGACCTTGTCGGTGATGGTGTATTTCCGAACGTCCTTGGCCTCAGGCAAATCGTACATCAAATCCAACATGAGGTCCTCCAAAACCCCCCGCAGTCCCCGGGCTCCAGCCGAGCGGACTGTGGCCTTCTTGGCCAAGGCATGCAAAGCCTCAGGGGTGAACTCCAACTCGGCCCCTTCCATCTCGAAAAACTTCTGGTACTGCTTGACCAGAGCGTTTTTCGGCTTGGTCAGAATATCCACCAGAGCGCCCTCGCTCAGACCATCAAGGACAGAAATAACCGGCAGACGGCCTATCATCTCCGGAATCATTCCGTAATGCACCAAATCCTGCGGCTCGACATGGACTAAAACGTCGGAGATATTCTCCTGCTCGGGGGTCGCTTCCTGCTCGCCGGCAAAACCGATGGCCTGCCGTCCTAAACGGCGTCTAATAATGTTCTCCAGGCCCACAAACGTGCCGCCACAAATAAAGAGTATCTGCGAGGTATCCACGGGAATGTATTGCTGCTCCGGATGCTTGCGGCCACCCTGAGGCGGAACGTTGGCCGTGGTACCTTCCAGCATTTTCAAAAGGGCCTGCTGAACACCTTCGCCGGAAACATCCCTGGTAATAGAAATGTTCTGAGTGGTTCGGCCAATCTTGTCAATCTCGTCAATATAAACGATGCCCTGCTCGGCTGCCTCCAGATCAAAATCTGCGTTCTGCAAGAGCCGTAGCAGTAGATTCTCCACGTCCTCGCCGACATAGCCGGCCTCGGTAAGCGTAGTGGCATCGCCAATGGCGAAGGGCACATTGAGGAAGGACGCTAACGTCTTAGCTAACAAGGTTTTACCACATCCAGTAGGGCCGACCAACAAGACATTGGACTTATCCAGCTCGACCGAACTGTCCTCAGCCACACTCAGACGCTTGTAGTGGTTGTGCACACCTACACTGAGCACCCGCTTGGCTCGGTCTTGGCCGATAACGTACTGATCCAAGTACTCTTTGATCTGCCTGGGAGAGTGGAGCTGTCCGGAAAAAGTGGGGCGAGATAAGCCATGCTTACGCTGCTCCTGGCGGACAATGTTTCTACATAAATCGATACAGACACTGCAGATACGCACGTTGTCCGGACCTTCGACAATTGGCCCGGCATCGGCTTGGCTCTTGCCGCAAAAGCTGCAAATACTACTTCGTTTGCTACGTTTCGGACCACCAGGACCTTTGTCATTGGTTCGGGCCACCTGAACCGCCTTTCTTCAAACAGTTAAACTCTTTCTAAAAAAACAAGTTACGCAATTCTATCGTCGATGCCGGCTCCCCGGCGCAGGTCTATCCGAACTCCTTATAACCGCATCCCTCAAGGACCGATACTGTTTATCGGTCAGTCGGCCGGATTCGTGCAACTCGTTTATCTGCTCGATAGTCCAGCCAGAGCCACTTCCCAAGGACGAAGAATCCTTCAAAGACCGCTTGAGACGCCTCAAGCCCCAAAACAACAGGATCAACACAAACAGGGCAGCAACCAAGCATACGAATACGAGGATCAAAAACCGAACGTCCTCTTCACGCACAACGGACTCCTGCCTGACACTTCCAGCTATCTTTTTTGTCTTCCCGTCATCTGGATTCTAGGTTCTTC
This sequence comes from Actinomycetota bacterium, assembly GCA_011682385.1. Taxonomy (GTDB): domain Bacteria; phylum Planctomycetota; class Phycisphaerae; order JAACET01; family JAACET01; genus JAACET01. The sequence goes on from JAACET010000111.1 coordinate 6,761, forward strand.
AGCGGATTCGGTCAAGTCCGACCTGTAGCTTGAGCCGGCTGGCTGAGAGACTGGATTTTCCAGCATCGGCCCGCTATAGTCTGGCTGTTAACAGTCCAACCTAAAGGTGACTTTAATAGATGATGTCCAATTGGCGAATTCCCCCAGTTGTATGCAAAATTCATCATCACCCGGTAGATCTACCAGGTGAGCCGGCTGACTATCTGCGAACGCTGGCCCACAAGAACCGGCCATTCTTCCTGGATAGCGCAGCCAGTCACTCCCGCTGGGGACGATT
>JAACET010000185.1 GCA_011682385.1 Actinomycetota bacterium
CCTGCACCTATTGGCCAGCCTGCTGGATGAAGATCAGGCGGGGGTGATAGTGCCAGTACTAGATAAGGTGGGGGCAGACGTCAAACGAATAAGCAAGATCACAGAAAGTGAATTAGCCAGGCTGGCAAGGGTCTGCGGGGCAGGAATGCCCCAAGTGGGCCCAAGTCTGGTGAATATCCTGTTGGCCGCAGAAAAACAAGCCAGCCAACTAAAAGATGAATACATATCCACAGAACATCTACTGTTGGCTCTGGCACAGACTAAATGCGAAGCCAAGGAAGTACTCAGCGTGTGCGGGGCAAGTCCCGAAGCTATCCTAAAGGCCTTACAAGAGGTGCGCGGTACGAGCCGAGTCACAGACCAGAATCCGGAAGAAAAATACCGGGCTCTGGAACGCTACGGTACGGATATGGTGGAATTGGCCCGGACGGGAAAACTAGACCCGGTAATCGGACGAGATGAGGAAATTCGCCGATGTATGCAGGTGCTCAGCAGGCGAACAAAAAACAATCCAGTGCTAATCGGTGAGGCTGGCGTAGGCAAAACGGCTATCATCGAAGGGCTGGCCCAGCGAATCGTTAACGGCGATGTGCCCACGGGATTAGCCAACAAACGGTTGGTAGCTCTGGATATGGGAGCACTAATAGCTGGGGCAAAATATCGCGGTGAATTTGAGGATCGCCTAAAAGCGGTGCTCAAAGAAGTAATCGGCTCAGCTCAGACGGGCAAGTAATACTCTTCATCGATGAACTGCACACCGTAGTGGGAGCCGGCCAGGCTGAAGGAGCAATGGATGCGGGCAATTTGCTCAAGCCAGCTTTGGCTCGCGGGGAACTCCGCTGCATTGGAGCGACCACCCTGGATGAGTATCGCAAGCACGTTGAAAAGGATGCGGCCTTGGAACGGCGGTTTCAGCCGATCAAGGTGGGTGAGCCAAGCGTCGAGGAAACTGTTGCTATCCTGCGAGGACTAAAGGAACGTTACGATACACATCACGGTGTGCGTATCCAAGACTCGGCCCTGGTGACGGCGGCCACCCTGGCGGACAGGTATATCTCGGACAGGTTTTTGCCGGATAAAGCTATTGACTTGATCGACGAGGCGGCCAGCAAAGTGCGGATAGAGAATGATTCTTTGCCGGCAGAACTGGATGAGATTCGCCGACGAACGGTGCAACTGGAAATCGAACGCGAGGCCCTGAAAAAAGAAAAAGACAAAGCTAGTAAACAACGGTTGGAACGACTGGAAAAACAGTTGGCGGAACTCAAAGAGCAAAACAGCCAATTGACGGCTCGATGGGAAAATGAACGGGGGGCTCTGTCGGAAATGAAAAGCGTAGCTGAGCAAATAGACGCGGCTAAGGTAGAACTGGAACAGGCTCAGCGCGAGGGAGATCTGGAAAAAGCGGCCCGGCTGCGTTACGGGACCATCGGGGAGCTGGAAAAGAAACGCCAGCAAGCTGAGGAAAAACTGGTCCAGCTGCAAAAGGACGGGGCTGGCTTGATTCACGAAGAGGTTACCAGCGAACAAATCGCCCAGGTAGTCAGCAAATGGACGGGAATACCCGTGGCTAAGATGCTGGAAGGCGAACGCGATAAACTGCTGGGTATGGAAGAACGGCTGAAAATGCGAGTGGTTGGCCAAGACGAGGCGGTTTCCGCGATTTCCGATGCGGTGCGGCGGTCACGAGCGGGACTGGGGGAGGCGAATCGGCCCATCGGCTCGTTCATGTTCCTGGGACCAACGGGGGTGGGTAAAACAGAATTGAGCCGAGCACTGGCGGAATTCCTCTTCGACGACGAGAGGGCCTGCGTGCGAATCGATATGAGCGAATTTATGGAGCAACACTCCGTGGCCAGGCTGATCGGGGCGCCTCCGGGATACGTGGGCTACGAAGAAGGCGGTCGGCTAACCGAGGCTGTACACCGGCGGCCATACTCGGTGATACTGCTGGATGAGATCGAGAAGGCCCACCCAGATGTCTTCAACGTGCTGCTGCAAGTGCTGGACGACGGACGACTGACGGATGGACATGGCCGAACGGTAGATTTCAAAAACACGGTCATAATCATGACCAGCAACATCGGCTCGGTGGCTATCCAGGAACTGACCAGCCAGCAAGGGGCTGATTGGGAAATCGAGGCTCAAGTGAAAACGGTGCTGAAAGAACACTTTCGGCCGGAGTTCTTGAATAGGGTGGATGAAGTGATCGTGTTCAAGGCTCTAACTAAAGAGAACCTGCGGGCAATCGTGGATATCCAGGTGAGATATCTGACGGGCAGAGTGGCATCGCGAAATATGAAACTAGAGATTACAGACAAGGCTAAGGAGCAATTGGCTTGTGAAGGGTACGATCCGATGTATGGGGCCAGGCCTCTAAAGCGGACTATTCAGCGGCGCATCGAAAATCCATTGGCTCAGAAAATTCTGGCAGGTGAGTTCGGCGAAGGAGATACGGTAGTGGTAGATGGAGATGGGCATAAATTTACCTTCGCGGCGAAGAAATAAGAAGAAGGGGCAAAAGCAGAAAAAGAAACGGAAAGAAAGATTTTTCGACGCTGATTGCGCTGATTTCGCTGAGAATAGAAAGATAAGAATTCACCACGAAGGGCACGAAGTAAAAAAAGAAAGAGAATTAGCCATAGATACCCGCTTTCGCGGGTACAAGCTTCACAGATGAACACAGATAACA
>JAACET010000112.1 GCA_011682385.1 Actinomycetota bacterium
CCCATATTGTTGAAGAGCCCGAGTTCCAGAAGCGCTGGATGGCCGCTGAAAATCCCGAGCAACTCCGCGATGTGGTTCTGCTCTCCGGCCGAACGCGGGAAGCCGTGTAAAAGACTATCCCAAGTACGCTGTCATTGCGAGCAGCGCAGCGACAAAGCAATCTCTAATTCATATTTGTCCCAATTAGGGTGAACCAATACGAAAAGTGAGAATAGTGGCGAGCAAACTTCAAATTAAAGAAAAGAGGGCTTGAATAATGGATGTGGAGATTATCAAAAACTTTATGGTTGATGCACAGAAAAAAGAGCAACAACAGATAGTCAACAATATAGTTGATATGCAAATAAAGATACTCGCAGCAATTTATGACAAAGCTACTACATATACGCAGTTAATAATAATAGTGGGGTATGCTAGCTTCTTCGGGATATGGTCTTTCGTAAAAGGATACATATCAGAAAAATGTGTTTTATGGTCCGCTATTTTTATGAGTGTCTCCGTAACAATATTTGTCCTCTTTGAAGTCTGCAAAATGATATACACCAGCTGGTTTCTGTTGAAGAGAGACAGTACCCTCAAGAACATTCAAAACATGGACGATCCACAAAAAATTTTAGATGCCTTGAGGAGACATGACAAACAAGTCCAAAGAACAACAGTCCGGTGGGGAAAATTTTGGTGTTGGATCATTGTCCCTACAGTGCTATTTGCTGTGATCGCAATAGCGATGTCATTAATAGGCTTTATCGCCGGTCTTTTACCAACCGACCAAGTAGAAATTTCTGCGTTCTAATCTGTCATTCCGGACTTGATCCGGAATCCAGAGAACAAAGGCCTGGATTCCCGCTTTCGCGGGAATGACAAAAAAACCCTCTTTGGGGAAACGGCGCTAACTATTTAGCGTCGCCAGATATTTGTCAATTGACTTGGCCGCCAATCGACCATCGCCCATGGCTAAGATTACAGTGGCGGAGCCGCGGACAATATCGCCGCCGGCAAAGACGCCCGGCTTGGTGGAAGTCTGTAAGTTCTCGTCCACCTCGATGTAACCCCACTTGTTGATTTTCAAATCCGGCGTAGCTCCGGATAGCAGCGGATTAGCACTGGCGCCGACAGCCACAACGACCACGTCAGCATCAATGATAAAATTAGAGCCCTCTATCGGCACAGGTCGACGCCGACCGGAATCGTCCGGCTCACCCAGCTCCATCCGCAGGCATTCCATCCCTTTAACCCAGCCATCGTCATCGCCCAGGATGCGAATCGGATTTTTCAGCATCTCAAAGATAATACCCTCGTCACGGGCGTGGTGGGTTTCTTCTACTCTGGCGGGCATCTCCTTTTCCGATCGCCGATAGACAATCGTGGCCTTCTCAGCCCCCAGACGCTTAGCTGTGCGGACAGAATCCATAGCCACATTGCCGCCGCCGATCACAGCCACCTGCCGACCGCGTATTATCGGCGTATCCCGCTGCGGAAAATCATACGCCCCCATAAGATTCACACGCGTCAGATACTCGTTGGCTGAGTATACACCTTTAAAATTCTCGCCCGGTATGCCCAAGAACACCGGCAAGCCTGCACCGTTGGCTACAAACACAGCCTTAAATCCATTTTCAAAAAGTTCATCCAGCGTGTAAGTGCGCCCGATGATAACATTGAGTTCTATTTTTACACCCAGCTTTTTGAGGTTCACTACTTCCGCGGCCACTATTTTTTTCGGCAGACGGAATTCCGGAATGCCATACCCTAAAACTCCGCCGGGTGCGTGAAAGGCCTCAAAGATGGTCACATCGTGTCCCATACGGGCCAAGTCAGCCGCAGCCGTCAGACCCGCCGGCCCGGAACCGACGATAGCTACCTTCTTACCCGTCGCTGGTGCGATTTGGACTTTGCTCGGCTCGCCGGCTGCACGTTCGTAGTCCGCTATAAATCGCTCCAGATGGCCAATGGCTACCGGCTCACCTTTAATTCCCCGGATACATTTTTCTTCACACTGTGTCTCCTGCGGGCAGACCCTGCCGGTAAGGGCCGGCAGAGAATTGGCATCTCGCATCACCGCAGCCGCGCCCAGGAAGTCGCCCTGCTCTACCAACTCCAGGAACTTCTTGATATCAACTCCGACCGGGCAGCCTTCTACGCATTTGGGATTCTTGCACTGCAGACAGCGACTGGCCTCGAGCTTGGCCAACTCCTCGTCAAAACCCAGATTGACCTCATTGAAATCTTTGTTCCGCTTGTGCGGCGGGCGCTCCAGCATCTTTTGTCGATCGATAGCCATCCGCTGCTTAACGGTCATGGATTTGGATTCCGATTTCACAACGTACCCTTCAGCTTACACTGGTGTTGCTCGTACCGCTTCAATGCCTGGGACTCAGCCTCCCGATAGGTCTTGAGCCGGTCGGACAGCTCGTCGAAGTCCACCAGATGCCCGTCAAACTCCGGACCGTCCACGCAGGCGAATTGGCTTTTGCCGTTGACCGTAACCCGGCAGCCGCCGCACATACCCGTACCGTCCACCATAATCGGATTGAGGCTGACCACCGTGTAAATTGCATAGGGCCTGGTCAGCTCGCTGACAGCCTTCATCATCGGCACCGGCCCAACGGCATAGATAGCCTTTATCGGCGGGTTGGGTGAGCCATCCAGCAGATCCTTCAAGGCTGTGGTAACAAAACCCTTTCGCCCGTAGGAACCGTCATCGGTGGTGGGAATAACTTCTGTGCAGAATTGAGCCAATTCCGATTCGAGTATCACGTAGTCTTTGGTACGACCGCCGACGATGGCTGTGACCTTATTGCCAAGTCCCGCCAAGGCCTGAGCGATGGGGTACACCACAGCCGTACCCACGCCGCCGCCCACGCAGACGGCATGGCCAAAGTTCTCTAAGTGAGTAGGCTTACCCAGCGGACCGACCACATCCCGGATTGCCTGCCCCACCTCCAGCTCAGCCAATTGCCTGGTGGTTTTGCCCACCGCCTGCACAATCAACCTGATGGTGCCGGCAGCCGGATCGACGTCGGCAATAGTCAACGGCAGCCGTTCCGAGCCTTCAGCTATACGTAAGATTATAAATTGGCCCGGCTTACGAACCCTGGCTATCTGCTGAGCTTGCAACCATACGCTTACCACGTCCGGTGCCAACATCTGTTTTTGAACAATCTTGTGCTCTACAGCCACTTTAGACTACCTTGTTACGCTGACCCTTCATTATTTAACCTACTTATACACCAATAAGGACGACTGGACAATAGCCTCCATTAAAGTCTATCCCTTTTAGATGGGGTCTTTTATAGATAGAGAGAACCTTCTTTCCAGTCGATAGGTACTAAGATATAGGATATCCGAGGTTAATTAAATATGTTTAGGGCCTCACAGAAACTTTTGATCTTAGGCACCATTTTACTGGCCCTGTTGGCCGGTACGCTCAACCTTCAGGCAGCCGGCGAATCACTCCAGCCGAGTTCTCAGGAACACCTGGTCATCCTGCACGTTAACGACACCCACGGTCACTCCAGTTGACTGTTACCCATGGGTTGATGGAGTGATTAATGCCACAAGCCTGGAGCTTTAATCGGGCTTGGCTCAGTACGTCCACGTATTTGTGTACGATGGGCAGAGGGGTCAGGCCGTGATTGAAGGCTTCGGCGTCGCACTTCCAGATTATCTCGCCGATCAAGTATTCCTTGCAAAACTCGATAGTCTCATCGATTATCTCTTGAGCCCTTGAAAGCACTAATCCCCGCCGAAGCATGTAATGGACCTGGCGTTTGCTGTCAAACATTTCTTCTCCTTGCTAGGCTGGAAAGGCGACATTTGGGGAAGATGGTTACGCGCAGGTTTGTGCACCCGTATGGTATCAGGCTGATCATTTCCGTTTTTTTGCTCAGGCGTTTAGCCAGTGTACCTGTTTCCGGCAGAGCCGGCGTAAAGGCAAAATTCCCCGACAGTTTCCTCACTCCCACAGGTATTGTCTCTGAGGCAATTTGTTTTTTTCTGACGATCTGCCAGTTGCGAACCCGCCTGGCCGGGATCCTCAGTTGAATTGGCGCTGATTCTATGCTCCACGGATTTGCACCGACAGGCCTTCGCACCACTTCAATCTCTTTCAGATTGTGCCTATCTACATCCAGAGCATAATTCCATCGGCTCGCCGGATACATATTCCAGGCCGGGAATTTCCTGCTCGATTTGGGATCCCCTTTGTCGATTTGCCGATCTTCTTTTATCTCCAACGCATATACCAAGGGCCCTCGCTCCAGTGCCACCCCGCCGTCTGGCCAACGGCTCATTTTCACTGCCATGGGCAGGATCAAGCTGATTAGGTCATTGTTCCTGAAGTTACGTCTGATCTTTATGAAGCTGCCCGCCTTGAGTTTGCCGGGCCTTTGTTGGCCGTTGACTGATACTTCGGCCTTTCGGCACCAGCCTGGAATCCTCAAGCCCAGAGTGAAGCTGGCCGTCCTTTTTGTGTGGATTTCAAAGTCTAGCCGCTCGCTGAATGGATAGTCTGTCTGCTCAATTATGGTCACTTTTTGCCCACCCAGCTTAGCCGTTATCTGGCTGGGACCATATAGGCTCGCTACGATACAGTCGGGTCCGTCCTTTAACCACATTCGTGCTGCGAAGTTGGGCATAATCCGATGGACTTCGCCCGGGCAGCACTCCGTGTACGGGTTCGGCCGATAGGACATGCTCGCGTTGCCCCGTTCGTAGAGGTTGTGGTTTGACGATTTGTCTGCAATCACCTGATTGGGGCAGGAGAAGTACTGCAGGGCTTTGAAATCTTCTGTTACCGCCCCTGGAGCCGCGTTGAAGCAGGCCCGTTCGATCTTGTCCGCGTATTCCGCCCGGCCTGTAGCCAACAGTAGATACCCTACGCTCCAAGTATAGTCGGCTATGTCGCAGGTTTCGTGACTGTCCAGGGGGTCTTTACCACGCAGATGCTCGCTGGAGCTGCACACCCCGTCGATCAGCATGTGATATCTGTCGATTTTCCGGTAAGCGTTTTCAGTCGCCGCCAGGTATTTCTTTTTGCCTGTGTACATGTACAGAATAGCCCCCAGCTTGGCTATTTCGTTGTAGGTGACTCCATGCTCGGTGGCCCTTTTGCTGGACAGCATATTGGCCATGGTCGTGTCATCCTTGGCGCACCGCTGATTGTACTTGTCGTAGGCTCGCCTCGCTTCATTCAGCAGACGTTGTTCTCCTGTTTTGCCGTAAACCCAGAGCATAATCTCGATATTGCATATATCTCTGTCGTTACAATGCTCTGAGCTTTTTGACAGATAATGTTTTGTTAGTGCCTTCAGCACCCGCCTATCGTTTGTTGCAGAGTAATAGGCCATTAAGGCCCGGAAGAATATCGCGTGCGGCCAACGGTAGCAGAGCTTCGCTTCTTTGAGGTGTTTTGGCCCCAGATAGCCGTCCGAATCTGCGTGTTTCAAAACGTAGTCGATACTCTTTTTCGCTTTGCCGATCAGGAATTCATCTGCTAGCAGATATCCGCACCTGGTCATCCCGTCGATCCAGTATGCGGTTTGCTCATATGGCCACCAGGCCGCGCCCGTGCGGTGTGCGACTTTCGCACAGGCCCATCCTTTGGTGTTGAACGGAAAGCCTGCCACTTCAAGGTGTCCGGTCAGGCCCTGACTTTGTTTAGCCAGATAACCCTTTAGCCAGCCCGCCGGCCGAACGGACGCCAGGGGTACTTCTTCGAATTTTCGCCACTCAGGTATCAGCGGAACTCCCGTCTTTTTTTAGCCAAGATTTCCCATTCGACCTCTCGCCCACGACCGCTACAGGCTATTCTGCCGTCACAGGGCCTCTCCGCATTTCTTGTTATGCTGAATATGCATGTTACGGTTAGATTGAGACAGCCGCTCAAACCTTTTTCCAATATACGTCTGTGCCTAGACACTCCATGGCCGCAAGTTGTACTTTCAACGTTTGCTGAGCTTGCTCAAAGGTACATAAAGGTTCGGCCTTACCTTTCAGGGCATCCAGAAAAGCATTTTCTTGTAATATAAACCAATCATCCCTCTCCATGGGCGCCATAGCTTCGTCGTGCCAGTTACTGCTGGGCTCGGTCATCCATCGCCAATGATTTCTGTGCAATTCGAATCGTAAAGTTCCCTTTTCACATACTACTGTAATCGTAACTTCGTTAGGTGCCTGATACTGATTGAGGCTGTAGTTGCCCATCACCTCTCCGTGACGGCAGATAAGATGAACTGTGTCTTCGACCTCAACGCCTGGAAGCGTTTTATGCATAGCATCGCAGCACAGCCTGTTGATGGGACCAACCAACCACTCGCCGGCGTTAAGGATATGAGTGAGGGCATCCTGAATGGCACCTCCTCCTCGGCGGCGGTCAGCATAGTAGGTGTCCCGATAGGCCGCCCGATAGAAAGGGAAACTCTGGCCGCAGACTGCGACAAGCTGCAACGGCTTGCCGAACCTTCCGCTATCCAAGGCAAGTTTCATGGCTGAGAGAACAGGGTGAGCACGATAAATATAAGCCACGGCGGTAACCAGCTTTTTCGCCGTTATGACCTTAGCGAGTTCTGCAATACCCTCATTACTTGTGGACAGGGGCTTCTCGATTAGAAGGTTTACCCCCGCATTTGCCAATTTCAAGGAAATGGGAATATGGGTATGAGCTGGCGTAGCTACTATGGCTGCGTCCCAGTTGGTTTTCAAGGCGTCTTCTAAAGCGGAAAAGGCTCCGCAGATGTTGTATTTTACAGCGATCTCTTCGCGGAGCCTGTCATTGATTTCACATATTCCCACTGTGGCTCTGCTTGTACCGAGAAAGCAGCGAATGTGTCGTTCACCTATCGAACCCGTTCCAATTACTAATAGCCGGTGCATATGACAGGTTCCTTTTCATTATCCTATCCGGAGGCGTCCACTCAATTGGTCTTAGCTGTGTGGAGTTTCACAATTAATCACAACCTATTCTCTATTTTATTTTACACTTTGTTAAAAACATTACCAAAGTATTTTTTGGCTGAATCTGGGCACTATGGGCGTTTGTCGCCATACCTTTCTTGACAAGAAATGATCATGGAATTATGAATTAGCTTGGGATATCATTTGCAGGTAGTCGAACTCTAAAGGAGACGGGTATATGAGCAGCGCCAAGAAGGCTGATGTGAGCAAGCTGGATAATCCAGCCTGGCCAAAGACTAACCACCGGGCCAGAACTGAACTTTGCGTATGAGGAGGCAACGAATCATGCGAAGCCAAAGGAAAGGCGGATTGTCGGCCATAACGAAAGTGAAGGTATTGAGCCCCGTAATTGTCAACATCGCACAGGGCCAAGGGTTTCATGTTCTGGAAGCCAGTACCGCTGCATGCGTTAGTGGTGAGTGTGTCAGCGGCGTGCCGGGGTCTAAGTCCATGGCAGGCAATCCAACTGTTCACATCGGAACTTGGGATAACCATATCGCTCCTGACGGAAGCTTCCAACAAGCTGAAGAGGCAAGGCGGAAGTATGGCGATA
>JAACET010000113.1 GCA_011682385.1 Actinomycetota bacterium
TCGCCGTCATAATCAGTGTCGACGATAGTCGGCCAGTTGTAAATAATCACGTTACCCGCATCGGCGACCAGGAACTTTGTCGGAGGCACATCAGGCAATTTTGTACATTCGCTGCTTCCGTCGGGAAGGGAAACACCCTTAAAAACGTCACCGTAGTTGCAACCATAGGTGTAGTTTGGCTCCGGGTCCATATAACTGGGACAAACAATTGCAGAGCTCTCTGTCAGGGCGGGGTCTTCCCATGTTTGGTAGCCCACCTGCGATTCCCCCCGCATCCTTTCCATGTAAGGACGAATCGCTCCCGCCCACCAGACCCAGCCCGGTTGCCAGGTCGGCGGGAGCCTATCATCATAGTCGCCAGCGTATAGGCGCATAGCCAGCCCTATCTGGTGGAAATGTAAGTAATATCCGTCAGCCATTTCTGATTTGGTGCGGTGGCGTTAAAGTCCCTCTCCAATAGATTCTCGGCCACCGGCTGAGGGGTGTCGGCCGGAGACAACTGGCCGCCCTGCCGAAACTTCTGCACCCACTGGCGGATCGACCAGTCGGTAGCCCCCAATCGTTTTGCCACCTCTTTGAAAGTATAGCCGTGCTCTACGACGAGCCGCTTCTAATTTGAATTCTTTACTGTAGCGTTTGCTCTTAGCCATAACGAACACTCCTTTTGCTGGGGCGGTATTATGTCTACTCCCCGAGTGTCCGTCATCCGTTTAGCACCTCACGTTAATCCCTCTATACCTTGCTCCCACAGTCACTGCAATACTTTCCTCCACTCAGGAACACATGATCCCAAACCGTACATAGCCGAACAGCCGCTGCCTAAAGCGAGCTTATCATTGCTATGAAATTGCGTTTTCGCTTGTGCTGCTTCCGGACTTTGGCGAGGTATTCCACGGAGTCATTGTCTTGTCCCATAACGGACAAAAGTTGCTTGATCTTAACGAGTAGCTTGCTAGCTTCCCGGTAGGCTTGGTTGTTTGTTCCTCTGATTACCAGGTCAATCTGCTTACGGTAGATGGCTACTGCATCGGCAGGATGATCCTTTTCTCTGTGCTTGGCCAGCTCCATCCAGAGGTGATCCGAACAGCCGCCTATCTGGGCCTCTTGCCAAGCCGACTCGACGTCCTTCTCCCAAAGGTATATTTCCACCAGCGGCGAGTGGTCCGGCGGCGCCCAGTGTAGCCAGGGATCTTTTTTGGGAGGCTGTCGCGTTGCATCACCGATGTGTTTGTGAATCAGTTCCAGGGCCTTCTGTCGCCAGGACAGCCACTGCTTGGCTCGCTCGGCATGTTTCTTCAAATGCATGTAGCCGTTCAGGTACGGGTGATGCTGAAACTGGCCCCAAATCACTGTCATCGCTTCATCGTGGCGTTTCCGTCGATGGAATTCGTCAGCCACAAAATTCTGCAGTCGCTCATCAGGCTCATCAGCGAAAACCTTTAGGCCACGCTCGGCCCACTCGAGAGCTTTATTGCGCTGGCCGCCATCTTTGTAGGCCTCTGCAATCTCAAGGAATTGATATGCTGAAGACAGGTCTTTGCTCATGACAGCGACAAGTTCCTCGGTGTCGCCTTACTGACAGAATCACCGATGTAGCCCTGTTCATGGAGATAGTCCAAGACAGACCAATCAAATCCTTTCCAGGTCCGAGCCGTCTTCTGGCCATCGAATTCGGTCTCGTCATGAATGCCCAGGGCCATCAGTGCCAGGGTCATCTCAGCCGCTGCTGCAATGTCAAACTTTTCTTGTTTCACGTGGCACCTCCGTTGTAAGTCTAGCCTACATAGCCCATCTCTGGTGGTCAATCACTTCCCAGATCAAATGCGGCCATATCCCGGGATTAGCAGATGCTAAAAACTGGCCAAAACGGTGCGGTATGCTTCGTTTTTGTTGGTATTCAAAGCCGGTAATAGCTGTAACTGTTTGATTATAAAAGCCTTGTGCAATGTCGGTCGGTCAGGCCCCGATATCCTTGTGGAAACTTTCCCAGCAACACAAATAGAAGACTCTCGCAGTGGTTTTTTTGAAAAAAGTCTTGAGTTATGTTAGGTAAGTGTTAGGGTGTCAACATTCCGGCATCGCAGGCTAATCCGCATGTGTTGCTTTCGTTTAAAATCGTTGTATATTTAAGGGTACATTATGCCAAACACAGCCAGGGGGATTCGTGATCGCTGCGTCACTTTTTGACAATCTTGATTGCTCTTATAATCCAAGGCCCGTGGAGCTTTTTGATCCTGAGAGGATTGTCTTAGCTAGGGGTAGCCTTAGCAGCTCATCTCGGCGGGATTTTGTTGAACGTATATGCAACCTCTAAGCAATACTTAGAATTGCTCAGAACCAGGCAGCAACGTCCGTCAGAAGGAACTCCTCCAAAGGTATTCCTCCCTTGCCCACAAGTAGCTTTTTGTGGACATCGAAGTCTTTTGAAAAGGCAGTTATACCAGGTAAGGATGTAATTTTCCGACCAGATTTTACTTCGATGGCTACTATTCTGTCCCCTTTGGCCAGAACAAAATCAACTTCTCTGTTCCTCGATGACCAATAGAATACACTGGTCGAGGCCCTTTTTGATTCATTGACCAACATCGCACCGACCATCGACTCAACCAAGCGGCCCCAATAGTCTGATTGATCCTTTGCTTCTTCAAACGTCAGGTGGCCTTGGGACGTAATCAGGGCGTTGTTATACACCTGAAACTTTGGGCTTCCGGCTCTCTGTCGTACCTTTTGTCCAGCATATTTCCTGAGACCTTCAAGAAGGCCCGCTCCTTTAAGGAGCTCGAGGTAATGAGCCAATGTCGTAGTGTTGCCCGCATCCTGAAGTTGCCCCAAGACTTTTGTGTAGGATAGGATTTGTCCTGAGTAGAGACAGCCGACTTCGAACAGGCGACGCAAGAGTGCTGGTTTGTCTACCCGCTGCATAAGCAGGATATCTCTGGAGAGGGAGGTTTCTACCAGGGCATCAAGTATGTACCTTCGCCAGCGGTCCGGTTCAGAGATCAGCGGGGCAGCGCCGGGATATCCTCCGTAGTAGACATATTGGTCTAAGTCCCAGCCAAAAGCGTCCCGCATTTCCTGATAAGACCAGTGGGTGACGGGAATCGTCTCAAAACGTCCGGCCAGACTTTCGGAGAGTCCCTTTTGCACAAGCAGCGGTGCGGAACCAAGGACAATAACATGCAGAGGTATGCTGTTGGCTGTATCCTCGTCCCACAAGCGCTTGACTGTTTCCGACCAACCTGGGATTTTCTGAATCTCATCCAGCGCGAGCACCGCAGTTTGGATTCCCTCTTTGCCAACTGCCCTTCGGCGACCGATTTCCCACTGTTGTTCGATCCAGGAGCGATCTTTGAGGGCTGGCTCATCAGCTGTAGCGTAGTGCTGCAGGATATTTGTGCCTTCCAAGACTTGCCGAACAAGGGTGGTCTTACCGGTTTGGCGTGAGCCCGCGAGCACCTGAATGAACCTTCGGGGTTCTTGCATCCTTTTCATAAGTTCTTTGTATATAGCTCTTTTGAACATTATGTGACCCTCCCGACATTTCACTCAACATCCTGAGTAAGTTTACTCATAGTCGATGGTTATGTCAATAATCAGTCCGGTAGAGTTGGTTCAAGCGACAACTTCGCGTTTTGCATTTGATTATCGCTGGATGACGGTAAAATGACGGTTCGATTACCGAGTGTCACAGGACACCTCCTTTCTGGGCTAGTGACCCAGGATCAAGGATAGCGAGATTCTTGACATCGCGCAAGTGATTTCTCAAAATTATTTCGGGAATCGATGTAAGTTAATTGTGTAGGCGCAATTAGCGCAGGAGTTTTCTTTTTACTGCATCGGATGAATTGAAGTTTATTTCCGCCCCTCGTTTTTCTTGCGGTGTTTCCCTGGCTTTCGTTTGGCTTTTGTCTTTTTCTTGCTCTTTGTTGGTGTCCGTGGTTTCTTGCGTCGGCCCTCCAGCATCTTCGCGGACTTTCGTAGGTCTTCCACGTACTGCGCCTCCGCCTTGGCTTCGGCTTGCAACCGCCGCCGCTCGGCGAAGGCGTCGTATTGTCCCTGGGCCCATTCGAGTGCCTCGTCGCGACTGACCGTCCCCGGGCCGGAAAGTACGGGCAATTCAGTCTCGCCCAAGAACTTATCGGGGAACCCTTCCCAGTTGCGCATGCGAATGTCCTACCGCCGCTGGGCACGGAATTCGGCCTGGTCAAGAAACATCACGGTGATGCGGTTGAGTGTGTCGATCTCCTCGGCGGCAAGATAGTTCTTCGCCGTTCCCACGTCGCGTTTGAGCACCCGGCCGCCTTTCCAAGAAGTAAGTCCCATGTTGGCCTTGCTCGCATCGGCCCGCCGGCGAACGATCTCCGCCGCCGTCATGCCCGCAGCAGCGTAGTGCATTTTGTTTTGCACGGTCGCAAAGAAGACCTGCGTTTCCTCTTCGCCCTCCAGGTAGTCACAGGCCAGCGCGAAGATCTCGCGAATTCGCTGATAGACCCGCACCTCGCTGGCCCGAATCTCGCGGATGCGGGCAAGCAGTTCGTCGAAATAATCCACTAGCCCTTTGCCGCCCTTGAGCCGTTCATCGTCCAGGACAAATCCTTTGACGATGTACTCCCGCAAGTGTGCCGTGGCCCATTGGCGGAACCTGGTGGCGACGGCAGATTTGACCCGATAGCCGACTGCGATAATCATGTCCAGATTGTAGTAATCAAGCAGCCGCTGGACCGTGCGCGACCCCTCCGGGCGAACTGTCAAGTATTTCTTGACAGTTGCCTCCGGGGCTAGTTCGCCTTCCTCGAAAATGTTTTGTATGTGGAGACTTATGTTCTGTTTGGTGGTCTCATAAAGTTCAGCCATCAGGTTCTGCGTCAGCCAGACGGTTTCCTCCTGAAGCCGCACCTCCAGCCGGGTCTCGCCGGAATCGGACTGATAAATCAGTATCTTGCTGTCGTCCGGAACGGGCAGGTTTTCGGTCATTGCGTTACCTTTGCAAGCATGTCGGCTATTTCCTTTTCGTTTTCCTTGAGATCAGCACCAACCCTGTTATTATACTGCCAAATGGCTGGGGTTCCATGTTTCATCCGGGGCTACGCTGTGTCTCGCTGGTAGCTCTTGAGCAACCCGCCGAGCCGTTCCCGGCAGGATATCGGACCTTGGTCACGAGGCATCACTGCGGACTTGATGTGCCTGCGCCGACCCAAGGCGCTCCATGATTTCTCTCACCTCTGGCACCTTGCCAACGACTTTGATTTCACCGTCCACGGCCAGAGCTGGCGTCAGCATCACACCGAATTTCATAATCTCGTTGACATCTGTTACCTTCACCAGCTCGTACTCGATGCCCAAGGCCTTGGCTGCTGCTTCGGCGTTCTCTGTCAGTTTCTTACATTTAGGGCAACCGCTTCCGAGGATTTGTAGCTTCTTCATCTTTTAGTGCTCCTTTGCTATCAGGACCGCCAGGGCACCCCGCGCCAATACCTTGCGACATATGCAATCGTCTTTCATGGTGTTGTCTCCTCGGCGGTATTGGACGCGGGAGCAAGACCGAAGACCCAGCGAACGGCCTGGCCTGCTCTAATTCCCAGGCTGTCGATGCTCGAATAGACCACCGGGATAACGATCATGGTCAGGAACGTCCCCACCAGCAGCCCGCTGGCAGCCACGATACCCAGAGGGCTCATTCGCTCCAGGCCGATGGCCATTTGGAAAATCAGCGGCGTTAGGCCAACGATAGTCGAGACAGTAGTCATCAGGATCGGCCTGATCCGCAGGCGAACAGACTGAAGGATAGCCTCGTTCTTCGGCACGCCGCGCTTACGTGCCTCAAGAATGAAATCCAGCAGCAGGATACTGTTGTTGACGATGGTGCCGCCCAAGAGGATCAGGCCCATCGTGGCCGGCTTGCACATGGGCTTGTCGAACAGCAGCAGACCCCACATAGCCCCAGCCACCGCCAATGGAATAGCCGCCATGATCGTAATTGGGTGGCGAAACGATTTGAACATCGCCAAGAGCAGGAAGTACAGCAGGACCACGCCGATCATCAGGGCTCTTCCCATTTCCTCTTTGCCGCTCTTCATATCCGAAGCGGTGCCGGAGAGTTTGACACTGTAGCCATCGGGCGGTTTAATCTTGGCCAGACGTTTACCGGCCATCTTGGCCACCTGGGCGATGGTGTAAATCCGATTGACCCCCGTAACATCGATCGTGTTTTGCAAGTGCTCGCGGGTGATGAAAGGCTGGTCAAGTTTCGGACGCACCGTGGCCATGGCCCGCAGCGGCACCGGGCCGAATCGCGTAGAAATGTAAGCCTCGCCGAGCTTGTCAGGGTGATTGATGTCCTGCCCGGCGTACTGAACATTGATAGGAATATCGAGGTAACCGCTCAGACGCATGGCGGTTGCCGGCACACCCTTGACGGCTGCCTTCAGCTCGGCTGTGGCCTCGGCCGGTGTGCTCTGGTATAGACGGGCAAGGTCCGGGTCAAAGACCACGTCCTGTTCGTTCTTGTCGAAGTACCAGCTCCGGCGAACGTCCACCAGGCCGGGCATGCCCTTCAGGGCTTCCAG
>JAACET010000114.1 GCA_011682385.1 Actinomycetota bacterium
ATTCAAAAAGGTCGCCCAGACCTCTATGCCACCTTGCCCACGGAGGTAACTGCTATGAGCCACTGGCTGCGAGACCAGCGAAGACCTGGCGATCGACTGCACTTGACCTTCGAGGTCTGTGGTTCGGCTGGATATTTCTACGACCACCTGGTCGGCCAGGTCCACAGATGAACACAGATTGTAAGAAATACAGAAAAACTTTGGACGCTGATTTCGCAGATTTCGCAGAGGACAAAAAGCCCCCCGACACGTAGGTCGGGGGCATTAGAAAAAGACTGGATTCCGCATCAAGTGCGGAATGACAGGAAAGAGATCCCCCGGTGAAACCGGGAGAAAAGAAACCCCAAAATGAATTTGGGGGCTAAGCATAAGAAAACAGATCGTTATTAGTTATCAGGCGTGGGGACTCGTCAACGGCCATTCTGGCGGCGAAAAAGGGGGAGATTATCGCCAATTCCGATAATATATTCTTCTTGACTGAAGTCCGAATATTGGTTATATTAAGATGTTAGCTTCGGGCGATTGTGGCCGGCAGTTCCTGCTGAGCCATCGCGTCTAGGGAGAGAGAGGTATTCCCTATCGCAGTTTGTATAGAGCGCCCAGGAGTTCTATGCGTACAGCTCCAGCCAGGAGTCTGTAGGTCCAGTCTGTACCGGATCGGCGGAGTTCAGGGCCAGGATACGTAACAGGCCTGGCTGACGCAGTAGGCAAGCACGGTCCAGAGTACGCCTGCACAAAATCAACGCAGGTGTGACTGTACGAGGTGCGTGTGCACCGGGATCGGCCAGGCAGAGATGAGAGTGGAGAGAGTGGGCTAAGCCACGGCTTGGCCCGGGAGAGAGAAACCGGAGAAAAGGGAGAGAGGCAATGCACGCCTACAGTCTATTAAAAGATCAAGCCGACGAATCTATGACCGAGATTATCAGCCGAGCCGGCGCGGGAGACCAAGAGGCCTTCACCAAGCTGGACGCTATGTTCCGAAAGCGCGTAACCGGATTCCTGATGCGGACATGCGGAGACCATTGGCTGGCTGACGAACTGACCAACGAAACATTCATGCGGGCATATAAATCACTGGGGAACTACAAAGGAGACGCAAAACAGCAGTTTCTGTCGTTCCTGTTCACTATATCAGTCAACCTGCTACGAGATCACCTGCGCCGGCGGCCCGGGCCCAAGACCCTGGGAGAAGATCAGGCGGAGCAAATAGAAAGCGAATACAACAGCGATGAGTCCCTGGAAGCCAAAGAAAGGCAGCAGATGTTGCGCAAAGCAATGAACAAACTGGCTGCAGATGAGGCTATGCTGATCAGCCTGGCACACCTAAAGGATATGCCGGCAGACGAAATCGCAAAAGTACTGGGAAAACCGAGCGGACAATCCGTCCGAGCCGCCCTGTGCCGAGCCATGAAACATCTACGCGAAATCCTGGTCCAGCAGGGATACTTCGCGCAAGTTGTGACCTAAACAGCACTTCCCTTTTATTCAAGACCCCTCACATATTTTTTTAAGAAAAAGTGCGTCACAGGCACCCCGCGGGGAACGTCTAGCCTCTTGGAAAGATCTACCAGAAGAAGGAGAGAGATAATGAGAAGTGCTAAATCTACCAATTCAACAGCTCATCCAGTGGCCTGGGGCTCGTTCGAGAGCCTTCTTCGCCAGGCACAATCAGGTGAACAGTGGGCATTCAGTGAACTGTACGAGTCATTTCGCCCCCGCGTGGCGAAATTCCTATTTAACGCCACCGGTGATTATTGGCTAACAGATGAGCTAAGCAACGATACGTTCATGCGGGCCCACCGGGCCTTGAACACTCTTGAGCAAACGAAGGAATCAAGCTTCCTGTCGTTCCTGTTTAGGATCGCGGCCAACCTGCTCTGCGACCACCATCGCCATAAACACATACCCACCACGGACATGGAAGATGATTACTGGGGCAATGTGCCGGAGGCGGGCCATAGCCAAAGCCATCTGCCGGCAGATGAACTCGATGGTCAGGAACGCAGCCAAATGCTACGCAAAGGAATGGCGGAACTTCCGCCGGAACAGGCGACCCTGATCAGCCTGTCACATTTCGACGAACTCACGGCTGAACAAATTGCTGAAATACTGGATAAACCAAGTGCTCAGGCAGTCCGCGCGGCCCTGTATCGGGCCATGCAGAACCTGCGTAAAGTACTCGTACATCAAGGCTACTTCACACCCGCGACGGTTTGAAAAACCCAAAAAGCCGTTAGGAATCCGTATCTCCGGGGAGATTTTCTGCAATAGCACCGTAACACTCCAGCGAAAGAACCCGTCTTGCCTAGTGAGGCGAAAGAAAGCCTTTGACATGATCCAAGTCGGGTCGAAAAAAATGACCCGAATCGAAGAGGAACACTCCCATTCCTTTTCTCCACCAGGCTTGTGACCGGCTCAACAGTGCCATAAGCCTGGGCGAAAACAGCGAGTCGGTTGGTAATTCGACTCGAAACAATAGAGGTCAGGGGGAGAGATCGACACTGCCGAGATGGCGTAGCAACAATTCGTCCACGAGAGAAATTAAGCGAAGAGTTAGTCGAAGTTTTGCAGGGCAATCGTGCGTGATTGCGCGCAAACGAAACTGAAATCAGTCGGCGAAAGAGATTCGCTGATTACCCGGAGTCGTAGATTGTGATTTTTTTAACGCAGAACGGTCAAATCTAAAGCCAAGGAGTTGTACCCGCCTGCAATCGGCATGAGGAGGTAATGCTGTGATGCATAACCACGAGGATAGTCCCAGATCTCGGTTCGGCAAAAGCCTACTGACGGAATATCGCGAAGAGATGCTCCACAGAAAGGCGGTTACTCACGAAGCCGAAGCCCAGGAAGAAATCGAACAACTGATCGAATTGGCTGACGACCTGAATGTGCTTCTGGAACGCGGTTAAAACGACAGCAGAACGCAAAGGAGGTTCCATGAGACAATAAGCAGGGGTGTATTGGGCCGTTGGTGAAAGCAACGCGCCCAAATTGTTTCACTGCAAAAAAACAAAACCAAGCAAAGGGCAAGGAAGGTCGCGTGCGTTTTCGGCGCGGCTTCTTTGACGGTGCTTAGTTTTTAGTTTGAAAAAAACAGAGCCGGAAAAACCGCTGTGATCCAGGCAAAAGCCCGCGCGTAACTCAAAAACAAATACGCGGGGGTCAGTTGCGCACGGTCGCTGGAAGCGGCTGGCTCGAAACAAAACGTAAAAAACGTAAAACGTATCAAAGCGTCTTCGAAGATAAAAGTCTATTTGGAGGTGAACGTATGAAGGCTACGCAACAAGCAATTGTTATCTGTATGGCAGGACTATTGGTGGTCTACGCATCCGGGCCCATCCAAGGGCAAACGGCCGGCGGCAATCCGGATAAGTGGATCCAACCACCGGATCTGACATCTCTGGGTCTGGATGTCAACGCCACGAACGGCTCCCTGCTGGCAGACGATTTCAACTGCACCAGCACCGGGCCTATCACCAACATCAAAGTCTGGGGATCGTGGCTCGGCGATTATTTGCCGTATAGCGGTGATGCGGCGATGTCCTTTCGTCTGCAAATATACGGGGACATACCCGCAGATCCAAACAATCCGCAAACCTGGAGCACGCCCGCAGCAACAGTACTGTGGGAACGGATGTTCTACAGCACTAACTCGCCTACCACGTTCACCGCTGAACCGTACTATACCATACCCGAAGACGAAGAAGGCGAAGGTTGGTACAATCCCTACACGGCTGCATACCTCCCCGACGCCGACCATACCATCTGGCTCTACAACTTTGACATCCCCACAGCGGAAGCATTCGTTCAGCAAGGCTCAGCAGATACACCCATCGTCTATTGGCTGGCCCTGGAGGCCTTCGTGGATGACGTAGAGGCCCAGTTCGGCTGGAAAACCTCCCTTGACCATTGGAACGACGACGCTGTCTGGACCCTGGACGATTCAGTGCTGGTCTGGAACGAACTGCGCTATCCCTACGGGCATGAGTACGAAGGGCAATCCATCGACCTGGCCTTCGCTATCGCACCCGAACCAATCACTCTGGCAATGCTAGCACTAGGAATGGTAGCCGCTGGGCTACAAAAACGTCGTCAGAGGAGTCTCTAACCCGAGCCGCAGGGATGATGGCCGAAAGGCTGATCAGCAGATCAGAAACGGAATATGAACGACCTTCATAAACACATGGCAACGGCTGGGATCATCACGCTAATCATGATCGCGTGCAGCACAGCAGCGCTCGCAAGCCCTGTGCTGGATCAGAGCCAAGAGCTGTCCAACGGCGGCAGCGCCTTCTTCCACTGGGTGTCTCTAGCTCAGACCTTTACGCCAGGGATCAACGGTGATCTAGACCACGTGGATCTTAAAATCGAGGGCTTCAACCAACACGACGTCCTCCCGGCAACAATCAGCATAGTCGAAACCGTGGCTGAGGCCCCCAGCGGCAGCATACTGGGCTCTGTTGTAAACGCATCAATCAGCGTGGGTTGGAACTCAATCGACTTCGCCAGTCAGTCGATAACACTACTGGCTGGGACAAAATATGGGATCGTCCTGAGCAACGCCGATAGCAATAAGGACATCTCGCCAACAGACTCTTTCCGTATTCAATGGGACAGCAATCCCTACGCCAGCGGAGCCTTATGGGAACGGACACGCAACAGCAGCGGCGGTTGGAACGACTGGGAGCAGGCAGTATTCGATACGTCTTCGACGCCGGGATACGCAGACGGGGCCTTTAGAACCTATATGGTGCCCGAACCGGCGAGTCTGGCACTGCTGTTGGGCCCGGCCCTGTTGGCAGGGCTACGAAGCAAACGAAAAGTAAAAAAAACTTATCGCCATTAGCAGACTCTTTTTCAGAAAGGATGCCAGAATGTTGAAGAAGCACCATAGCATATCACTCCATGGCTGGGTGGGGATAAGCATCGTAACCGGGATGCTACTGATGTCGGCGGGAACGGCAGGAGCCTCAGTTTACCAACTGGGAGACTCCGGCTGGTCAGCAGCGGTCGATCCAGAATGGGAGATAAGCTTCTCCGTCGACGACCTGACCGAACGGGCGGTGATCATACAAATCCAAAAACGATTCGTCGGTGAACCAGACGAATTCGGCCTGATGCCCGCCATGTACGTAGATTTCATCAAAAATTCCGATGAGGCTGTAGAACAGATCATCATTACCGATGAGTACATTATCAATGATACCAGCAAAGTCTGGACCGACTTCCACATCGAACTGACTACCAGCAGGAACCCGCTGGCTGGGTTTGACCCACAGTATATCCCCAGCGGTGATCAGTTCGCCACGGTCACCCTCAGCGGATCAAATGGATATGATGAACTGCCCACTAAGTTTGATTTCTATGATGGCTTGGTTGTTAATGAACCGCCGGGAGATAATACTTTTCGCCCGGGCTATGCCTATGGGGCTATGGCCATCATGACCAATCCCGAGATGGAAGTCGGACAGCGAATCTTCCTGAAAGAATTCCCCACTATCCCTGAGCCGGCGACGCTGCTGGTATTGTGCGTCGGGGCTCTAGGCTCGGTGCTGGGACACAGGCGGCGATACGCCTAAAGAAATGAAAGAGCCCCCGGAACGTAGTAGGCCGGGGGCATTAGAAGAAAAAAATACAAAGCAGGAAAAGAAACGGAAAGAGTTCACCACGAAGGTCACGAAGTTGAAAACAAAGAAACAGAAAGAAAAGGAAGAAAATTGGCCACAGATTGTAAGAAATAGAAAAGAAAACAGACGGGATTCCTACGTTTTTAGCGCGAGGAATGACAACTAAAAGGAAACAGTAATTCCCGAGTTGGGGACCTTACGGCCATGGGGCATGAGGCGACACTCAGGGATCTAATATAGAGTCTATATATGGTTCGAAGGTTCAAAGATACTATTTAGGAGAACGCTGATGAAAAAAACGTCTGTTATCTTGCTCGTGAGCCTGTTGATCGGAGGACTGACCGGGCCGACGTGGGCCGTGGTCACGACTCTGGATATAGATGAAATCTATATCCTCCAATACAAGGACTACTGGGACGGTACGGTAGAAACAAATCCTTTCGGATTCGAACTATGGGTGATGGGTACCAATATAAGCAGTGTCTCCGTGACGGATCCGCACAGCGGCAGCCATTCCTTAACCGATTGGGGCGACGGTCAATGGGGATTCGACGACCAAGACTTCGCCAGCCTGGCGACACTGGATGCCAGCTACGGAAACGGTGATTATGTATTCAACTTCAACACCGGAGAAGATTCGGTCACCATTAATTATCAGTACACCCAACCAAGCAACTTCGTCAACATTACCTATCCGGCAGATGGCGAAACGGGCGTAGGCTTGAATCCGACCTACACCTGGGACTCGGCCGTCGGCTACGGAGACGCCCTGGGAATGTGGGTTATAGAAGACCCCAACGGCACAGACGACGAACTCTATTGGAATGTGCCGGAATACAACACGGCACTGACCTCCTGGCAGCCCGGCCCGCTG
>JAACET010000115.1 GCA_011682385.1 Actinomycetota bacterium
GCACTGCCCCGATATATGATCGCTCGTTCAAAGGGCACTTTTGGAAAGCTTGCCCATCCGGCTGGCATGGTAGGATGCCAATCGGTCAGATTCGGATATCCCGCATTGATGGCAGACAGCCGCATCCGAAACTCATTCAACTTATCTGCCAGCTTGGGGTGAACAACGTTCAGTGTGCGATAGCTCTGCACGGATACATCTCTAAGACCCATGACCGCTCCAGTGATAGTGTCCCTTTGTTCTTAACAACGTTCGCCTCCAACTCAGCATACTTTATAGCCGAGGGTGATTATAGCCAACCGGCCGACCTGTGTCAGGAACCACTTATCCCACGCCAACTAATTTAATGAGAACGAAGCTTATGCCTCCCATGATCAGCGAGGCGAGTAAACCAACGTAAAGCGGCTTGAAGCCGATTTTTCTCATTACGCTGAAACGGCTGGTATGCAAGCCAACTCCGGCAATACACATAACGATTAGAAAGTTGGAAATCCCTCTAAGCAGTGTGATTATTGCGTCGGGAAATAGCCCCAACGTTCTCAGAATGGCCATGGCCACAAAGCCCAACACGAAAAGCGGAAAAATTTTCTTCAAACTGATCGTGGACGATTTTTCACCTTTGTCCTGTCCACGGCTGTGAAGGATTCCCATTATCACGATCACGGGCGCTATAAACAGATTTCGGGTCAATTTTACCACTGTAGCGACCTTACCGGCAAGTGGACTGTATATAAAGCCGGCTGTAACCACCTGAGAAGTATCGTTGATCGCCGTGCCGGCCCAGGTTCCGAATGTGGTGTCGGTCATGTTAAGCAAATGTCCTATCACCGGATATACGAGCACAGCCGCTACGCCAAATAGCGTTATAGTGGCAATGGCAAAGGCGACTTCTTTGTCCTCGGCCTCTATCACCGGCGCCGTTGCAACAATGGCAGAGTTTCCACAAATAGACGTTCCCACGCCGATCAGTATGCCAAGACGAGGAGGAAGCTTTATCAAACGGCTGAAATATCGGACCAATATAATAGCCACTGTGATGCAAGTCACTACGATTAGTAGGGAACCGCCTCCGATCTTCAAAACCTCAAGGAAGCTGAGTCTGACTCCCAGCAGGACAATGGCAAGTCGTAAGAGCTTCTTTACAACAAACCCGATTCCAGGATCGCACACGCTGGGCAATCGCAAGGCGTTCCGCAGTAAGAGCCCCAGCAGCATCGCGACCGCCACAGCGCTGAGAGGTGAGTAAAGGCTGTGAAGCCAGACTGACGGGATGGCAACGGCCAAGGCCAGCAACGCCCCCGGCAGAATACCCACAACCTTTTTTCCAATGAGGTTCATTTTCTGTTTTTTCGTTAAACTCAAAGTCTCCAGCCAAAACCGTCATTGCTTTCTTCGCGTGGTTATTGGCGACCTCAAAGGATCTGCTTGCCCTCAAATGGGACCTTGTGGGTAACGAACTTCGAGACGGCGTGGACCCGATCCGTCCAGCCTTTCGGCTTATCCAGGGTTGACTGTTCTATCGGGAAATATTTGTAGACCTCTGGAATCATGGGGATAAAACGTTCAGCGTAAGAAACGTCAACTCTGGTTCCAATCCACCCATCTGCAACTTCGATTCTTTTGCGAGCTAGAATACCTTCATATCTTTGGCTTTTCAGGTGATCCAGGGCCTTGATCTTGCGATCCACCACATCTTCTATGTCAACATAGACGTACCAGTGCGGATGGTAAACGTGAGCTAGGCTCCAGGCCTTTGCATTAACCTGTCCTATGAAGAACACTTGGGAAATTTGGTGTGGCGGAAGGGTTTCATCTCTGGTCCAGCGGGCCCCTGCTGCTTCGTAGCCCAACATCACGATCTGCCCGACAATCGGGTGTGTTGTTAATAGTCCACCCTCTTGCTCCGGATGGTGAGTTACCAGGATATCCGGTTTTTCCTCTCGGATCAGATCGGCAACCTTCAATATGGTCTCTTCCTTGACCAGAAGGATATCATCTTCCTCATGCATAAAGCGGATATCGGTAATACCCAATTCTTTGCCCGCGGCGATGATCTCGTCGGCTTTGACCTGTTCGATCTGCTCTACAGTCATGTTGGCTTTTTTTTCGTCCCGCTGCCCCTTAGCCTTACGCTTTTCGTCCGTGAACAAAGCGGCGTGACTGCGTGCTCCGTTTGTTAACAGCACCACGATTACTTCGTCGCCTCGTTCTGCGTGATGACACAGGGTTCCGCCTGAATCGTCGAAGGCATCACCGGGGTGCGCGCAAATGGCCATGATTTTCATTTTTCGTACGTTCATCGTTGTCTCCGTGTTTACAATAAGGTTGGCTCACAAAACTTGACTATTACGAATATATCTGTATTGGCTTTCTATTTAACAGGACTCGTGGCGCTGCTGTTAAGCAGATTCAGCCTGACACCCAGGCTTTCTTTGATCAGCCCTTGTTTTGCCCACTGCACGTGTGCTCGGAAGAGCCGTTCGCATTCGTCCCCATTCCCTCTTTCCAAGGCCTCGACCAGTTTCTCGTGGGAGTAGGGCGACGAACTGGGCCTGCTGAAAGGATGGTC
The DNA here is from genome assembly GCA_011682385.1 of Actinomycetota bacterium. Lineage (GTDB taxonomy): Bacteria > Planctomycetota > Phycisphaerae > JAACET01 > JAACET01 > JAACET01. The sequence continues at coordinate 2,570 of JAACET010000115.1, forward strand.
CATGTGATTCAGTCGGAAGACTCTTCTGAGAATATGAAAGTTCTCCATTATACTGGCCAACCAAGGGTTTCCGGATAGCTGGATAATCCTCTTGTGAAAAGCCGTATCCACTTCCTGGGACTTTTCAAAATCCTTCCTTTCGCGTAGTAGCTCCTGGCATTTCCGGGCCAGCAACCTGAGTTGAGCCAAATCCTTTGGTCTTGCTCCCTCGGCAGCCAGCCTGGCCGCAAATCCTTCCAGGGCTGACCTGACGTCGTATAGGGCCAGCATGTCAGTCACCGAATGAGCCTTGAGATATATGCCCTTTTTCTTGCGCCGCTCTATAATTCCGCCTTTTTCCAGCCCCTTTAGGGCATCCCGGATTGGGCTGCGACTCACGCCGAAGCGGTCGGCCAACTGTTGTTCCGTCATGGGGCGGTCCCGGAGGGCATTGGCGGACAACAGAGCCTTCTGTATTTTTTTAGCCAGATTGTCGGGTACATTTTGTGGATACATAATATAGTAATAAGTATACGTATGTGTCACGTCACTGTCAACAAACTTTTTGGATTTATTGGGAAAACTCTTCGAATTTCCTCCACTAGCTCTTTCCAAAAATACATAGGCCCTGTCCTTTATTCTTCTTATTTGACTCGTTTCCGGCTCGATTCACATGCAACGGGCCTGGGAGGGAAAGGCATAACGTCTTTGTCATCAAGTGGTTACATTAGAACAGGGATACGATATGGCGGCTGGAGTCCCATAAGATACGCCGCGAAGAAGGGATTTAGGTACTTTGCGGGCTTGCAGACAAAAACATCTTTTCCAGGGAGGAAAATCGAGAAAAGTCTTGACAAACTTAGTCGTATAAGGTATCCTATTGCTCTAGAGTCTTGGTATCATCATTTGGGGGTGTGTCTTTCGCTGGGAGAAGGAAGTAAGAAGTAGATGAACGTGACCATCGAGGATATTGCCAAGACCGCCGGTCTATCGGGAGCGGCGATATCGATGGCTCTGCGGAACCATCCGGAGATTAACCCGGGTACCTGCAGGAGAGTTCAGCAGATTGCGAAGATCATGGGCTATCGCCGAAATACTTCAGCTCGGGCTCTGGTCACCAGAAAACATCACACCGTCACGTTGGTAATGGGTAGCCGACGATACGAGCCGATGGCTTTTTTGGGCGCTTACGGGGAGATCGTGCGGGCCGCTGCTGATCGGCTCGCCCAAGAGGGCTACAAGTTATTAATCTCTGCTGAGCCGGCCGGGCCCCAGGAAGACGACCGTTGGATGCCTGGGATATTGCAGGAGCATTCCTACGATGGCCTGCTGGTCTTCATGCCGCCTGACCCTGAATTGCAGCGGGAGCTTCAAAGTTTCAGCGGTTGCCCTTACGTGGTGATAGATTCTCCTCCCATGGAAGGGACAAGTACTGTCGTCATGGACGAGGAGCAACAGGCTCGAGTGCTGACGGAGTATTTGATCAAGCTGGGCCACCGGAAGATAGGATATGTTAACGCTATCGGACCGTCGCCGGGCCATTCCGTCCAACCCCGTCTTCCGCGGATTCGCCTGCGCGAAGTGGGCTATCTGCGGGCCATGACGGATGCCGGCCTGAGGCCTTCTCAGGGTAATGAGCAGACACTGCCGGTCAAGGAGCGGCTGCCCCAGCTCTTTGGAGGAGATAATAGCCCTACGGCCTTGATTTTTTACGGTTCCGGCGCTGCTTACGAGGGTATCGAATGGCTTGCTGAGCGTGGCTTAAAAGTACCGGACGACGTTTCGGTGACCAGCATAACGGACTTTCCGGAATATCGCGTTATAGGCATTACCTGTCCCAGACGTCGTTGGGAGGAGATCGGCAGCACTGCCGTGGAGATTTTGCTGGGGCAATTGACTGATCCGCGAAGCGAGCCGCGTTCTATTTCGCTTATGACCGAGGTCGAGGTCCGCAGGACCACCGCCCCGCCGCCGGGAACGGAGAACAAGTAATGACCTCAAACTGACCGCTTTCTAGCCGAAGCCTGCTGTATGTCATTGCGAGGAGTAAGCTTGGCGAACGACGAAGCAATCTCGTTTTTTTGATTTTTGAGATTTGGATTGCCACGCAACCGTAAAACGGTTGCTCGCAATGACAGCGTGTTGCAATATCGGTCAGTTTGAGTAATGACAAAAGTTGGGAACACACGAGACGGAAAGGAGGAAAGAATAGGACAGAAGAAAGAACGAGTAGTTTTGTACAGAGCGTTTTTTGGTTTTAGAGAGGTCAGAAGGAAAGGAGGTATCTGGAGAAGATAACGAGTAGTTTTGTTCAGAGTGCGTTTTTTTGTTTTGAGATTTAGAGTGAAAGGAGAAATTATCATGAAGAGGTTTACATTGGTTTTATCGGTATTGGTCTTGATGGGAATGTTTGGGATACCAGCATCGGCGGGTATCGTCACAAACAATCTAATCTGGTACAGCGAAGCAGGCAATGATTGGAACGCCGGCACAGAGCTGCTGGGTGACCAAGCCCCGACTGCACCGGACCAGAGCGGTACGTCGTCTACGGATCTAACCTACACGGCTGCTTCTGGCGGCAATCCGGCCTATCTGACGACAGGTTCATCCGCCTCTGCGAACAGGTCCGTGCACCCAGCCTATGACCTGGACAGCAACGATTTTACAATAGCCATGTGGTTCAGGACCGATCAAGATGTTACTACCGGCGGCACGACAACCTCACAGATCTACAACCACATTGATAACGGTGTTACTGACGCTGGGGTGCTGCTATGGTTCCACAAAAGCGGGGGCCTGGCGGCTAGCTTCCAGTATGATCCCGGCACGGGCGTTCAGGAGAAAAGGATTTCCAGTGGCCAGTACTACAACGACGGCAACTGGCACTTGGCGACTTTCGTCCGCAATGGCGCCAGCGGTGCAGGGTCATTGAAGTTTTACGTGGACACCACGGAAATAGGCAGTGAGGATGCGAGCAACGGCGATGCTACCTCTCCTCAGACCATTCTTCTCTTGGGCACACTGAATTCGGTAGCATTCGATTTTAACGCGCTTTTTATGTACAGCGACGCGCTGACTTCTGCTGAAGTTACGCAGAACTACAACGAGGGTGCGGGAGCACCGATTCCCGAGCCGGTTACGCTGAGCATCCTGATCCTGGGCGGAGTGGCGGCCCTGCTGCGCAAGCGTCGGCGTGCTTAGTAGTAGCATAGGTGGTTGGTGAGCCATAAAGGCGAGGGATACAATGCCCTCGCCTGGCGGTCCTTAGCTGAGCCATCGACTTACAGAGATGGCTCAGCCGGTTCGGTTCGTGAGCCTTTATGTGTGTGGGGTACGGACGGAGAGGGTGAATCCCCGGAAACACTCAGAAGCCACAAATGCGAAACTCTACTAGTAAAACCATATCTAAGCGCAGGACCTCCACTAAAATCTTACATGGTTTTACCTTGATAGAACTTTTGGTAGTAGTGGCCATCATCGCCCTGCTGGTATCAATCCTGCTGCCGGCCTTGGAGAGTGCCCGCGAAGAGGGCAGGCTGGCAGCATGTGCCTCGAATCTCCACCAGATAGGGCTGGCCATGCGCCTGTACGCCGCCGACAATGATGATAAGCTCCCGCCGACCTGGCAGCCGGGCTGGGTCTGGTGGGCGGGAGCGATTCGTCCTTACATGGAAAGGATGTGGGGGGAATCGCAGGTGGGCTACCAAACCTGGGAAGACCCCGCTCTGACAGAGAGCTCTGCAATTGTTTGTCCCACTTATATGGACCCGGAGCCAGGCTACACCTATGGCTGCAACTACGGTGACGTTTTTAAGGGTTTTTCCCTTCCCGACGGAAGCAGCGAATGTACAAAATTGTCTGATGTGCCTCCGACAAAGTTCCTGGTCGCCGATGCGGGTAACGTGATTATTTACAACTGGCCGACTATCGTCGACACTGATTATGACGGCGA
>JAACET010000116.1 GCA_011682385.1 Actinomycetota bacterium
CACGAAGATCACGAAGGTTAAAAAGAAACCCCCGGCAAAACCGGGGGTAAATAAAAAAATGTAAGAAAAAAGGAGTAAATATGGATATGGTGACAGGCGGAACAGGATTGCTGGGCAGTCATATCGTAGAACATCTAGTCAGGGCCGGCAAAAAAGTCAGAGCCTTGGTACGGAAAGGCTCGGACACTAAATGGCTGGAAAGCCAGCCGGACGTAGAACTGGCCTTCGGACATCTGGAAGACAAAGAAGCACTAAACAAAGCCTGCCAAGGCATCGAAGTAGTCTATCATTCGGCGGCTAAGGTGGGCGACTGGGGCGACTGGGAAGACTTCGAAAAAATAACCATCGATGGAACCAGGTTACTGCTGGAGGCTGCCTGTCAGGCAAAGGTCAAACGGTTTATACACATCTCCTCAATCAGTGGGTACGGACATCCGGACGGGCAAAACCTGACCCTGGATGAAACATCACCACTGGGGCAAAACCTGTACCGCTGGAGCTATTACACCAAAAGCAAAGTGGCTGCAGAAGGGCTAGTCCGCAAAGCCCACGCTGAACAGGGGCTGGCCATAACCATCATCAGGCCGAGCTGGCTGTTCGGTGAACGAGACCGAGTGACCGTAAAAAGAGTAGTCAAAGCCATCCGCTCAGGAACAATGAAAATCATCGGCGACGGAACCAATCGACTCAACGCCATCTACGCTGGTAACGTGGCTCAGGCCTGTTTACTGGCCGCAGAAAAAGAGGCAGCCATCGGACAAGCCTACAACATAAGTAATAACGGGGTGATCACCCAACAAGAACTCTTCGACACCTATGCCAAATACCTGGACTGTGAGCCAATCAGCAAACATGTACCATTCGGGCTGGCCTACAGAGCGGCTTTCATGATGGAAGTGCTCTGGAAACTGTTTCACAGCAAAAAGCCGCCCCTGCTGACACGATACGCGGCCTGGCTGATGGGACGAAAAGTGTACTTCTCCATCGAAAAAGCTCAAAAAGAATTGGGCTGGGAACCTGAAATCAGCTACGAAGAAGGTATCCGCAGAACAGTCCAATGGTACAGGGCTCAAGAAAAAAGTGAAGCAGCCTAATCCTGCTCCCGCTGGAACTAAATCTCAGCAGAAAGAGGTCGATAGTGAGCGCAGAGTCCCCGGCTGAAAACACCAAAGCAACGGAGATCTTGATAGAATTCTCCGGCCCAATGAAAATGCTGGCGGTGCTGGTGATCTGCGCGTTCGGGGTAGCGCTGGTTTGCAGCCTCTCAGTAACAGATATCTGGAGCTCACACGAAGGACGAGTAGTAGATGTGGCCCGCAATACGCTGGCTAGCGGTGAGTTCTGGGTGCCAATGCTCAACGGAGTGCCACGGCTGGAAAAGTCGCCCCTGGTCTATTGGATCGTGGCGGCCTCAGGCAAAATGTGGGGAGAACTAAACGAGTTCTCAGCTCGACTGCCCTCGCTAATAGTCGGACTGGCTGGCGTGCTGGTGACAATCCTCATTGGCCGACGTATGTTCAACAGTACAGTGGGGCTCATCGCAGGGCTGGTGCAAATATCAACCTTCGTCTATTGGAGAGAGTGCCGTACGGCAGAACTGGACTTATATCTGACCTTCTTCATAAGCCTGGGGATGCTGGCCTTCTGCCGGCTGCTATTCAACAACTCAAGAAAAAACCGCTGGGGCTGGGTGCTGCTGTTCTGGGTGAGCATGGGCGCTGCGGCGGCAAGTAAAAGCATACTGACTGTTCCGCCGGCGCTGGTGGCCTGTGGGCTGGGACTGCTGGTGTGCAGGTCCAAAAATAACGGTGACAAGCAAACCGCGGGGCTCTGGTGGTGGCACGTCATAGGCATAACCCTGTTTCTGGCTATAGGCGCGGCCTGGAACGTCGGTATGCTGCTCAAATTTCCGGAACTGTCGCAAGGACTATGGAATAGAGAAATCACTCACATATTACTACATGCCGACTCATCCCGGCCAATGTATTTTTATCTGAGCAGAATCTTCGTTTGGGCGTTTCCGGCCAGTGCCTTTGTTCCGGCAGCGCTACTGGTGATCTTCTCGCCAAGATTAAAACAATACCGCAAACAAATACTGTTCCTGCTGCTCTGGGTGGTAGTGGTAGTGGGAGCCTTTTCGATTTGGCCGTCGGGTAAAAAGAAAGTGGAATATATTTTGCCGATGATTTCCGCTTTCGCACTGCTGGCTGGGCTTGCGTGGAGTGAACTGCTGAGCAAACATACACAAGCAAAATTCAATCTTGGCGACAGAATAACGCTTACAGCCCACAGTCTGTTGTTGTTGGTCTGTGGGGTGGTGGCTGTCGGTTTCAGTCTGGTAGATGCCGAAAGTAGATGGGGCGTGGCAGTAGTCGGAGCAGGGCTGATCACGCTAAGCATAGTGAGTGTGATAATAAAAACGAAACGAGTACAGATACTGCTCTGGGGCACGGCGCTGGGGGCGCTGGCAGCGATGATCGTAAACTTCGTCTGGATCCAGCCAGTGATGAACCAACAAATAAGTCCGCGGATATTTGCTGAGGCGGCGGAAAAACACGGAGCAAAAGAAGGAAATGTGGCCATCTACAGCCGTGGCTTTCGCCGCGAATCACCAGCCAAAAGAAAAGAACAGGGCATCCCACCATTGAACTTTTATCTGAAATACAATCTAAACTACCTCTATGGGGTCACAGAACTGGAGAGATTCCTGAAATATCGGCCGAACGGTCTGATCATTACCTGGACCAACAGCCTGACAGAAGCAGAACTAAAGAAACTGGGCCTAAAGGTGCTGCATCGACAGGATATACACAAACCTCATCTGGCTTTGACCACTAAACGGCTGCCCCAGAGCTGGCGCGAACCAATCGGAGATATCTTGGTAAAGTATGCCCAGAAACCCATGAAGTACACTCTGCTGGTGGGCAAAGATCATTGTCATTAGTCATTGTTAAGAAAAGACTTGGATTCCGCATCCTTCGGCCCGAACACTACCTTCAAGTCTGAGCCTCAGAGCAGAGGACAGGACAAGTCACTGCGGAATAATAGCCGTGTTCGCCGGACAACTAAGCGGTCTTGGGACGCTTCAGGCCCAACTCGGCCATGACCTGCTGGATGTCCAGCCAACTCTTCTTCTTGTCGGCAGGATTACGCAACAAATAAGCAGGATGATAAGTGACCATAGTGCGGAGGCCACGATAAGTGTGCCATTGGCCGCGAAGCTCCTTCATCGGAGCCCTGGTCTCTAACAAGCACTGGGAGGCAATGCGGCCCAGGCAACAAATCACCTTCGGAGAAATGATCTCCAATTGCCGTTCCAAATATGGTAAACAAGAGACCATCTCCGTCGAACCGGGGTCACGATTGGACGGCGGACGGCACTTCAAAACATTGCAAATATAAACGTCATCAGGACTCAAGCCCATGCCCTTGGTGATAATATCGTCCAGCAATTTTCCGGCCCGGCCGACAAAGGCTAAGCCCTGCTGGTCCTCATAGTAACCAGGGGCCTCGCCGACGAAGACCAACTCAGCACCAGGATTGCCGCGGCAAAAGACAGTGTTGGTGCGTGTCTGGGAAAGCGGGCATTTCTGACAGGCCTTGACCTGCTCTTCCAGAGCATCCATGGCCTGACGCTTCTGCTGGGCGGTCATGGTATTCGGCGGGATGCGAGACTCATCCGGGGCGGCAGCCAAAGAAACAGGCTGGGGAACCTTGGCCCGGTCAAGCGGCAGAGCCTTGGCTCCAAGAAACAAATCAGACTCGAGCTGCTGAATGCAGGCCCGGCGAGGATCGTGGGGGGATTCAGAACTCATAGCTTAATGGTACTGGCCATGGAGCTTGTTGGCAAATATAATTAGATTCCTGCTGCAGGACAAAGAACCCCCGGCACGCAGGCCGGGGGCATTAAAAGAAACAGAAAGATTTCACCACGAAGGGCACGAAGTAGAGGAAAAAGACGAAAGTCGAAAAGCGGAAGGCGGGATATCTCAGATTTCAGATTTAAAATTTGAGAAAAAAGGCAACGGGGGCGGAAGGTAAATGGGATAAACATGGATAAGGGTGTGGCCAGGATACTGGATGCGAATTTTAACCGCTCTCGTGAATCGCTGCGAGTCATGGAAGACTACGCCCGCTTCGTGCTAAACAACGGGCAACTGAGCGGAACAATAAAACAGGCTCGGCACAAACTACGCGAAATTATCGAGGCTCTCGGTGGAACCAAACTACTGCACGGCAGAAATACGCCGGGAGATGTGGGAACAGAACTAAACGCCAGCGGCGAAATGAAGCGAACAGATACCACAGCAGTAGTTACGGCGGCCTGCAAAAGAGTAGTCGAAGGGCTAAGAGTAATGGAAGAATTCTCCAAAACAATCCCGGGCCAAGCAGGCCGACAACTCGAACAAATACGCTACCAGTGCTACGAGTGGGAAGTGCAGTTGCTCAGTCGCGGACAAAACAAAAAAAAGCTCAGTGAGATGCGCCTGTACGTGCTAATCAGCTCCGAGCTATGCAAAAAAAATCCGCTGGAGGTAGCAAGGGATGTACTAAACGGGGGAGCTGACGCTATACAACTGCGGGAAAAGAAAATGGATGCAGGGGAATATCTGGTCTTGGCAGAAAAAATGGCTGAGCTGTGCCGACAAGAGAACAAATTGTTCATCGTCAATGACAGGCCGGACATAGCGGTGGCGGCCAAAGCTGATGGGGTGCATCTAGGTCAAAAAGATTTGAAAATAGCCCAGGCTCGCACGGTGCTGTCCAGCGAAATGGTCGTGGGTGTCAGTACGCACAACATAGAACAAGCAAAACAGGCTGTAACAGGTGGAGCAGACTACATCGGCGTTGGGCCGGTATTTGCCACCGGCACCAAACCCTCGGCTGAGCCGGTGGGAGTGGAATACGTGAGGCAAGTGGCAAAAGAAATCGATCTGCCGTGGGCAGCTATCGGAGGGATTAATCTGGATAATCTGGCGGAAGTCGTAGCAGCAGGAGCAAAGTGCGTGGCGGCGTGCTCGGCGATAATATGCTCAGAAGATCCTGCAGGAATAACTGCACAATTCACGAGAAGGTTGAGATAAAGATATCAAAAATCGAAAAGGGAGAAGACCCCCGGGACGTAGCCCGGGGGCATTAGCGCATTCGTATCTGTCATTTTACTTTTTGATTTTTTATTTTTGATATTTCCGTTCATTCCCATTCGATGGTGGCGGGGGGTTTGCTCGAAATATCGTAGGCCACCCGATTGACGCCAGGGACCTCGTTCATAATACGATTCGAAATGATACCCAAAACCTCATAGGGTAAATGAACCCAGTCGGCAGTCATGAAATCAGTGGTCTCAACAGCACGGATAACTACGACCTCGGTGGAATCATAAGACCGGCCATCGCCCATGACGCCCACGCTGGAAACAGGTAACAAAACAGCGAAAACCTGGCCGGTAGAACGGTACAAGCCGGCGGCTCTGATCTCATCGAGGAGTATCTCGTCGGCCTGGCGGAGCTTCTCAAGGCGGGGGGGAGTAATCTCACCAATGACCCGCACAGCCAAACCGGGGCCGGGGAAAGGATGACGCCAGACAATCTCCTCCGGCAGGCCTAAGTGTTCGCCGACTACGCGGACCTCGTCCTTAAACAAATCTCGCAAAGGCTCAACCAACTCGAAACCCAACTCAGCAGGTAGGCCCCAGACATTATGATGGCCCTTAATGGTGTCGGCCCGGCCCGCAAAGCCCTGGCCAGACTCGATGACATCCGGATAAAGAGTGCCCTGAGCTAAAAACCTGGCCTCAGGAATATCCTTGGCGGACTCTTTGAAAACATCAATAAACTCGTGGCCAATGATTCGCCGTTTCTCTTGTGGATCAGTAACGCCAGACAACCTGGTCAAAAAACGCTGGGCAGCATCGGCCACCACCAGCTGCATAGAAAAATGATCACCAAAGGTCTGCACGACACTGTCGGCCTCACCTTTGCGGAGCAGGCCGTTGTCCACAAAAATGCAAATGAGCTGCTCGCCAATGGCTCGATGCAACAGGGCCGCGACCACAGAAGAATCTACGCCGCCACTGAGGCCACAGATGACCTTGGCACTGCCGACACGGCTGTGTATCTGCTCAATGGTCTGGTCGATAAAATTGCTCATCTGCCATTGGCCGGTGCAGTTGCAGACGTCATAAAGAAAATTGCGGAATATCTCCGCACCACGCGGGGTGTGAGTAACCTCAGGGTGGAACTGCAGGCCATAAACGTCCAGCTCGCTGTGTCTGACGGCGGCACAAGGACAAGAGTCCGTCTTGGCCAGGGCCTTGAAGCCAGCGGGTGCATGGTCGAGCTGGTCGCCATGACTCATCCAGACGCTGGTCTCGGCAGGCAGGCCGTGCAGTAAACGGTCCTCCGT
>JAACET010000027.1 GCA_011682385.1 Actinomycetota bacterium
GAGACTGTAGCATAGTTACCGGGAATACTGTATTCCATTTCGCTCCCAATGGAGCGTCGTTGTTGTTCGGAAACGTCCGGCCGCCTGAGCATCCCGTTGCATATCGACAGCGATACGCCGGCTGATCTGTTGGCGGGTTCGGACACGATATATACTCTTCTGCATCTTCCGATGCCGGCGATTGCCGCGTTCCACGGCGTTCGACGTCGATGGCAGCAGTGAATCGTCGAGGAAGGTCAACGCCTTCTCGATATTCGGCGTAAAGAGCTTCTTGAGCGTTTCGCCCAATATCTTGAACCGCCGTACACGCCAACGCAACCTGGACAGCTTCTCCAAAGCGGTTTCCGTCCGGCAACGACGGTCGAAAAGGTTGTACACTTCATCCACAATCGAACGCAGGTTTCGAAGATGTCGCAGGCCGCGAGCAATACGCCGCAATATCTTCTTTTCCTTCGGCGTGAGCGAATGCTTCACAAAAAGATAGCGATACTCAAATAGTTCGGAGATCTTCGACTGCAGCCGCTTCTTCTTCCGCGCTGCTCTCCTGGCCGAAGGGGATGACGGCCGGCCCCGCTTCAGTTTTGGCTGGAGTTTCTTCAGTTCCCGGCGAGCCTGGGCCACAGATTTGAGAACCTCTCTGTTGATCTCCTTGATAACGTGGAACTCGCATATCTGGTGCGGCACGTCTTCGAACAATTCCGCCAAGGGCTCTGGATATAAAGGCGAGCCGTCGGTCGTAACCCCCAGCAATTCCAGGCCGCGTGCCTCCAATTCCTTCTTGAATCGCCGGAAGAACCGCATCATGTCTTGGTGGGTGGGATTATGGTCGAGTACTTCGTACATCAAACGCCTGAAGTTGCGATTGTCCACGATAGACAGTACGCAGAATGGCCCGTCGTACAACTCGTCGGCTGCGATATAGCCCGAAAAGCCGCCCAAGGCCTTGTCGAGATACTCCGTGGTGATGTTTTGTTCAGCTTTTTTTTCCCGTGGCCTCGACCCAGTTTTGAATCGTAGCCCAGGGAACAAAAACGCGATGGTCTCGCCACAAATGCCAGCTTGCCGGCCGATACGGCAAGCCGTCCTCCACAACCAACCGAACCGCAAGATGAACCACCCGACGGGTGTAGTGGGCGCCGGGATCGGCCAAGTCGGTAATGTCGGCGTTGAAATACTTTTTGCACCTGGAACAGCAATGCTGTGAGTAGGTAACAAGAATATCCGTCGGACGGTTGGCCGCCAGGTCGCCGAGGTCATGTAACTTGCGTGTGAAGACCTTGTCCCGATAGGCCGAGTAGCTGCAATGGGGGCAGGGGCGTTTCTTATAGTTTCGTGAACGCCGTAGAATCTTTGGTTTTGGCAGGTCTTCGACACAGGTAATGCCTTCGGTTACGTCTGGTACATATTCGCCGGGTCCGTCCATGGCTGTTTCTCCCAGAAAAAGGTTCGTTCCTCTGGAAGGAACATCGGTCAGCCACAGTTAAACTCTTTAGAATATCCCGGTATTTCTGCTACAGTCTCCCTTTTTTCTTTCCGTTTCTTATCTTCTCTTCATTTTTGATATTTGATTTTTAATCTTTGATATTTCTTTTCAGTCTTCGGAGTCTTCGAGCATACTGACCAAAACGCTCAGGCGGACCGCTCGGACCTTGCGATAGACCTGCTCGAAGGGGCGGGCCACGCCGTAAACCCTCAGCAAATCCTCGATGCAAATTCCGAACAGCCGTTGATTTTCCTGCAGGTACGGCAAAATAAGTTCCCAGTCCTGTTCGGTAACATCGCTGAATTCACTGCCGTTGAGTTGTTCGCTCACTAATTTTTTATGTGGATCGCGAACGTATATTGCTCCGCCGGAGGCCATGCTGAACAGGTTCGCCCCGGGGTACGGACTCGGCAGCTCCTGTAGTTTTCCCTGCTCATCCAGGCATACGCCGTTCAGGATAACAAATCCGCCGCCTTTATGCGGATCGCCGGCCATGAACGATTCTGCCAGAAAGTCCAGGCAGGTCCCGTTGATAACCACGCGAGGTTTTCCTACCGCATTGATCAGAGGCCTTCCTGCCGCATTGCCCAGTATATAGACTTCCCCGCCTTTGGCCCCGTACATAAACGTTTGTCCTACGTCGCCGTGGATTACCAGCTTGCCGGCCTTGAGTATCTGCCCCAACTGATCCTGGGCATTGCCGTGCACGTGGATTTGGAGTCCGTCGATTCCGCTTCCCAGGTAATCTCCGCTGGATCCGTAGGCATCGATCCGCACCCCTTCGGTTTCAGGTCCCATCCCACAGCCCAGAAATCGCTGGCCCGTATATCTAAAGCCGATGAAACGTTTCCAGCCCGCTTTCGCTGCAGCCACTACCACCGTGAAGTCAGCCTCGTCGCCTTCCGGCGAAAATCCCTGAGCATTTATTATTAAAACCTCTTGGCCTTTTTTGGGCCCTTGTATTTGTTTTGCTGTTTCTTGGTCGACCAGACAGAATCTGCTCTGGTTGTTTTCGTTTATTTTTGGCGTATCCAGCAGCAGCTTATCCAGTGTCCCCCGCACCCATTCCAGCACCGAGGCCGACTTTTTCTCGCCTACCGGATATTTACGATCGTTTAGTAGCGTCAATAGTTCTATGGCCGCTTGTTTATGATAGTCGCTTTGCTTAGCCCATTGTTCAATCTCGCCACACAGCCAGGCCAGGTTTTCAAAGCTCCAGTCAGCCATGTGTTCTGCCGCCAATTCAAACAGTGCCGCCGTCGTTTTTTCGTTTGGTGTTTCTGCCAGCAGACTCCGCAGATGTTCATGTTCGACAGCCTCTGCCTGCACCGCTTCGAATCGGCACTGTTGCCCAGCCGGCACCTCGATAGTTCGCCCGAACTTATCCGTGCACACCAGCTTGGCTGTTGGCTCGTTGTTTTTGACGGTGAACATGAACGCTCCGCCGTCGGTATGTGATCCGCCGCGTGCATTCCAGTATTTATCGGCAATGGGGCTGAAGCGTTCGTCTTCCGCTGCCAGTGATTGCAGGGTAGCGTCGATGGCCTGTTTTTCACTGCCCACCAGTCCGATTTGAACTTGCCCGTCCTGCAGGGCGAACACTTGCGGCCGCAGCATAGCCGTATCGGTGATGCCGATCAGTTGAAACTCATTTTTCGCCGGGTTGTTACGAGCGATGATAAAGAACCAGGGTCCGTCTGGCGAACCCGCGATATGGCTGGCCTGTATCTTACGATAGACATCCTGTTTATCCTCAGCCAGCATATCGAAGTCCAGTTCGGTTGTCGGGGCCAGGGCTTCGATAACGTATTCCAGCGGATACCCGTAGACCCGGTAGAGCAGATCGAACAGCAGGATGCTCACTTCCGTATCCGTCAGGAACAAGGGCTCGATGTTGCGTTGCCGCAGGTAATTGCCTACCGCCCGATAGTTGGCGAAGTCTCCGTTATGTACCAGGGCCTCATGCAGGCCTATGAAAGGATGGGCCCCACCCGGATGCCACACTCGCCCTTTGGTCGGATAGCGTTGATGGGCAATCCACAGGTGTGCCGAAAAATCATCCAGTTTGTAGTATTGCGCCACCTGCTCGGCATAGCCCACGATCTTGAGTATGAACATATTCCGCCCGTGACTCAACACGAAGGCCGCCTTTTCTCCCAGCGAGGCGTAGTATTTTTTATTCAGACTATAGCTCGTCTGATAGACGAACTCATCTTCCAGTGCTCGCCCTGGTAGATTTTCCAGGCCTTTTTCTTTAGCGAAGGCCTTCAGTGTTTTTTCGTTTGCTCTCACGAAGTAGCGATAGACCCCCGGCGGTTTGCTTTCCAGCCCCACGTCACGGTGGTCGTCAATAGTTGGCGTCCAGCCCTCATGGTCGATCTTGTAATTGGGCCGAATGATTTCTCGTTCTATCTTCTCGCGCACTCCAGGATTTAGATAAGCCACTTGGAGCAGATAATTTTCTTCGAGTATCTCGCGTGATACGCCCAGCTGGTCCGGGTCGAATCCTACCGCCGCGATCCCGCCTCCTTTGCCGTTGCCGCGATTATGCATTTGCACCGACGGCGTAAAGATGTGCCTGCCGGATACTGGCACGTTGCAGGCAAAGCCCACTACGCCGCATCCGCCTTCTTCAGCCTCTTTTCGTCCGGGCCCGCGTTCGCTGCACAGCCCTCTCCGGGACGCGATTATTCTTTCAGCTTGTTCAGCCTGATTAGGCATTCTTCGCTGCCTCCCGCCCCTCGTAGTCCAGATGGACAAGGAATTCTGTCCGTCCCACCAGTTCGCGTACGCTTTTCAGGCCGAAGTCGGCCAATATTTCTCGCAGTTGTTTGTTCCACACCTGATAGAGGTTGTATATGCGTTGTGCTCCCCATTGCGGATCGAACTGTTCTGCCAGTTCGTCGTCTGTGGTAGCGATACCTCGGGCACAGCCGCGACCGCTTTCGCAGGCCCCGCAGCGAATGCATCCCAGGGCCATCATGTCTGCCGTACCTATTACTACCCCGTCAGCTCCCAGAGCGATGGCCTTGATGATATCGTGTGCCCCTCGAATCCCGCCTGAGGCTATCAGGGTCATCCGCTCGCGTACGCCTTCTTCTGTCAGGAACCGATGCACCTTAGGGATAGCGTATTCGATGGGCATGGCGATGTTTTTCTTGGCGATATCAGGAGCCGCCCCGGTCCCGCCGTAAGAGCCGTCCAGATGTATCACGTGGGCCCCGGCGTAGTAGGAGCCCACAGCCACCATATCCACGTCCGTCGGCGTGGACACTTTCACGCTCACCACTGCCGCAGGATTGATTGCTCTCATCCAGTCCACGTGTTTTTTGTGATCTTCTACCGAATACACGCTGTGGAACGGAAAGGGGCTGAACAGGGCGCTACCTTTTACTGCCTCGCGCATTTTGGCTACTGCCGTCGTAACCTTATCGCCCAACAGGTGGCCGCCCAATCCCGGCTTTGCTCCTTGGGCATATTTGAATTCCACCATCCGCACTCGTTGGATGGTTTCTTCGCGCACGCCGAACAGACCCGTGGCCACTTGCGTAATCACGTGCTTATCGTATGGATACAGCACCGTAGGAAATCCGCCTTCACCGGTGCAGACTAAGCTGTTAGTTTCCTGAGCCACCATAGCTCTGGCCTGCATTGTCGATCTGCTTACCGACCCGAAGCTCATCCCTCCGCCGTAGTAGGGTACGCTTATATCCAGCCGCCCGCCGTGATCTCGCCGATTTAGAGAAATCCCCAAATCTACCTCGTCGGGTTTGATTTTTTTTGCCGGCTTATCCGGAAAACTCAGCCGCATCCTGTCGAATCCCCCTCCCGATAACCCCAGGTTATAGCGAAGGTTGTCTCCTATTGGTGCCTTGCCTGTCCGCGCCATCTCCCACGTATCCAGTAGCAGATCCACCGGCCAACGGAAATCTCCCAAGGTGTTTAGTAGCGGATTTTTCCGGATTGTTATTGCCTCCGCCGGACACGCCTTGATGCAGGCATTTTCTCCAGCCTGGCAAGGCCCGGGGCACAGCCATTCTTTTGGCCGCAGAGCCAGCCGTCCCGCTACGGTGAACACGCCCGCCGGACACGTTTTCATGCACGTTCCGCACTGTGTGCACAGCCCCGGATCGCGCAGCACGATGTAGCGACCTATGGGATTACGAAACCTTTCTGGAGCTTGCCGGACTTTCACGACCCTATTTCCTCTTTTCTGTCATTCCGCGCTTGATGCGGAATCCAGTTTTCTTATTCTCAATTCTATCTGAAATCTCAAATTTGAAATCTGAGATTTCTTTTTCCGTTTCTTACCTTTTTGATATTTGCTTTTTGATCTTTGATATTTCTTCTGTGGTGAATTCTTTTCTCTGTCCGAATATAGGCCCAAAGCTTTCTTTCTCCAGGTCTCTGAAGAACATTGCCCGGCCTAATTCACCGCGCAGCCGCCGGGCCTCGCGGATACCCATAGCTCCGAGCACTTCGATCATCTGTGCGTGCCACGAGCCGAGCAGGTTTACTATTCGCTGCCGACTCCAATCGACCTGCACGTTATCAATTTCAACCGGACATGGCTTATTTTCGCGGCAATTCAGGCACATCCGACACTGGTTTGCCAATAGTACCGGAATATCCACAGCGGCCACGTCCGCCCCGCAGAGGATGATCTTGGCCACATGCTCCGCCAGGGCTATTCCGCCGGAAGCTATCAGCGTGACGGCATCCCGCAGCCCCGCCCGTATGAGTGCTTCGTGGATTTCAGCTACAGCCTCGCTGACGAACCGTGGATTCGCAGCCGACGACAGCTTCGCCGAATCATTTCCATCTTCAAACTCATTTCCCCTGTAGTCGGCAAACAGGTGTAGCGTTTCCACTTTTTGCTCAGCCAGTTTCACTGCTCGTTTTACCGCTTCGGGAGCCAACGGCAGCCGGACGATTACCACCGCCTCCTCGGCTAAATTTTTTATTTCGCTGATTTTCTCCAGTACCTTTGGCCCGTCGTCAATCTCGACAGCCCGGACTTGCTTGATCAGCTTAGTGTACTGCTTGACTGGTTGATCCGCGCGCAAATAAGGTGCCAGATGTCCAATCGTGTCCACCGGCCAATTGTGTTCGACAAGTTCGTCCGCATCCCGTATGGCCAGGATGTTTAGCTCTTTTGCAGTTAGCCCAATCGCCTCCCGCAGCCCTTCTCCGACTGCACCGAAGGGCAGTAGATTGATCACTACCGGCAGGCCTATACTTATCAGCGGATAGCTCGCGTTGGTGGTCTTGCCGTCCTTGTCGAAGATTAGGCGCCTGGATTTACGTCCGATGTCCGCCGAGGTGTTTATATATTCTCGTCCGTGAATCCCGTCGCGTGTGGGCCGCACGATTTCCGACATATCCGTCCATATTTGGTCGAATCCTGGTCCGCAGAACGGCCCGGTGTATCCTGCTCCGCTCACCGGCACCTTACCATCCGAGGCCTGCGACCACAGGGCCGCGATGATCTTCGGCGTCCAGTATTCGTCACCCATGGCTGCGAAGTCTGGATTTGATTGCCTGCTGAACAACCGCCGCTTACATTGCTGCACGCACCACAGGCAGTTTCGACACAGCGAGTCCGCCGAGTCCCGCATCTGTTCGGGGTTGTATTTGCCTTGTTTGAACACGTCGTATATGCACTGCCGCTTGACGCATTCCAGACAGCCCAGACAGCCATCGCGTTCCAGAGCCACATAGCTCTTTGGCGAGAGGAATCTATCCACCACCGGCTCAACATGTATATGGTATTTGGCCGGCATTTTTAGTTTACATCTCCAGCCGCAGGCCGTGGCAGCAGATTAGCCCGCTTGACTATTTCAGGGATCAGCCCTTCCGCTTCGATGGCCTGGATATGTACCCCCCGCACACCTTCGATCTGTCGAACCTGCTCGATCAGCTCGACCGTCACCTTCAGCCCTTCCTCTTTGCGGTCGCTGGCCTGTTCCATCCTTTTGATCAATTCCTCGGGTACCTTCACGCCAGCCACGTTTTTGTTCATGTATTTGAGCATCCCAGCCGATTTAGGCACGATTATCCCCGCCATTATGAACGCCTTTTCGTGCAGCCCTTCCTGGCGGACGATTTTCATTTGTTTAGCGAAACCGTTCACATCGAAGATCGATTGGGTCTGAATGAACTGTGCTCCCGCCGCCACCTTTTTCCCCAGCCGTATCACCCGAAAGTCCACCGGATCGCCCAGAGGCGTCCAGGCCGCGCCGATGAACATCTCTGGTGGCCCGCTGACCGCATCTCCACCCTGTTGTTTGCCCTCGTCGCGCAGATCGCGCAACACGCTTAGCAACTGGATTGAATCGATATCGTAGACGTTTTTGGCGCCCGGATGGCCGTGTAGTTTTCCCGCTGCCCCGAAGGACTGATGATCACCGGACAGACACAAACAGTTTTTGATCCCCAGTGCCGCCGCCCCCAGAATATCCGATTGGATAGCGATGCGATTGCGATCCCGACAGACCATCTGCATCACCGGTTCCAGCCCTTCGCTCAGCAGTATGGCACTGGCGGCTATACTGCTCATGCGTACTACTGCCGTCTGGTTGTCGGTCACGTTGTAGGCGTCGCAGCATCCTTGTAGGATTTTAGCCTTGGCTTTGACTGCCTCAGCCTCAGAACCCATAGGTGGCCCGACTTCGCCGGTGACGGCAAATTCGCCTGATTCCAGCACGCGTTGTAGATTGCTAGAGCTGTTCATTCTTCTACATCCTCTATTACCACTTTTCGTGGCCCGCCGTCCCGACTGGTGGCCCAGTTTTTTGGCGGCGTATTTTCCTTTAGATTCTCCAATTTTCCCATGGCCTTTAGCCGTTCGATTATCAGGTGCCAGGCACAGTCTACATCGGGGTCTATTTCGCATTTACCATCGTTTGACCCTCCGCAAGGCCCGTTTTGCAGACTTTTGGCACAGCGTGCCACCGGGCAGATTCCTCCCGTCCGATCTACAGTGCAGTCGCCGCAGGCCGCGCATCGTTCCATCCACAGGCCGGCTTTCTCACGATGTCCCAGAAACACCGTATTGACTCCGGGGATGAT
Source organism: Actinomycetota bacterium (assembly GCA_011682385.1). Classification (GTDB taxonomy): domain Bacteria; phylum Planctomycetota; class Phycisphaerae; order JAACET01; family JAACET01; genus JAACET01. The sequence continues at coordinate 8,555 of JAACET010000027.1, forward strand.
TGGCTTGGGCTCGAATCTCTCAGACATGCAGGCCACGCCCACCCCGCAGGCCAAAGACACCACGATTTCCGCCTCATTTACCTGAGTTGCTATCTCTTCGATCAGTTCCCATTCGCACTGCCGTTCCGCTGTTATTTCATTCACTTCAGCCTGATTGCCTCGTAGCTTCAGGGCCATCCGCAGGGCGCTGGCTGTGATGGCCGTTTCTTTTTCACCTCCAGCCATACATTCAGCCACGCAGGTGGCGCATCCAGCCACCAGGATTTTCCCGTAGCCGGCGAGTTTATCAGCGATTTCGTTTATATCTTTAGCTTTGGCGACAATCATTTCACACCTGTTTAACCTATTAACCTATGTTTTCAGGGGACTTTTTCCCAGTTTGGTCATTTCAGCTGCCGTCTGTTTCAGGGCCTCATCCAGGTCCTTTTCGTCATCCGGGTTTAGTTCTGCCAGGAACACGCGCTTGGATTCCAGACCGATCTGATCCAGTATTCTGCGGGCCCGTTCGATGCGTTTTCCTGCTCTGATTGACCCTCGTCCGAACTTGCAGGCCTTTGCCGGGCAGGTCCACAGCCCCACGCCGTCAGCTCCTGTTTCCAGTGCCCGCAGTACGTGCAGGATTTCGAGTTTGCTGGAGCAGGCCAGCGTCACCAGGCGTATAGTCACCCCTTCGACCTCGAAGACAGCCTTGCTTAGCTCGGTTGCCTTGGAAGAGCTGTTAGCACAACAAAAGGCAACGAGATACAGCCCGTTGCCTGGCTTATCGGGGGCGGGGTTGTTAGCCGACATCAAAGTTAGCCTTTTAAGTACGCTTACGGGTTCTCAGACACATCTTTGGGATGGACACCCGCCCATCCGGAGCCGGATTCTAGACAATCTGGTTTTCCTTGGCAAGCCCTTTTTATTTGAATACCTCGGAGGGGGGTGTCATTCCGCACTTGATGCGGAATCCAGGATATTTAGCCCCGGGTTTTACCCGGGGTTTCTTTCTTTAGCCTATACCCCTTTGTGGTGAGATCTTATTCTTGATATCTCAGTAATGCAATTTCCCGATTTTCAGTCTCAGCACTCGCTGGGCCGTCACCGTTCTTACTGCCGCAGCCATGGAGAGCATTTTCGATTCCGCCGAGTCAGCTCGGCTGGTTAGTACTACCGGAGCCGACGCACCCATTAGAATGCCGGCCAAGCGGTAATGGCCGAAATAGACCAATGATTTAGCCAGCATATTTCCCGCCTCGATATCCGGCACCATTAGGATATCAGCCGCGCCGGCCACCGGCCCGGTGATGTTTTTATGTTTAGCTGCGATCTCCGAGATGGCGTTGTCCAGGGCGAATGGCCCATCGATTATCACTTCGGGTCTAAACTGATCCCGCTGACTCATTTTTGCCAACACTGCCGCGTCCAGGGTCACTGGCATATTGGGATTGACCAGTTCCACAGCCGCCAGCACAGCCACCTTAGGCCGTGTCACTCCGAACAGGTTTGCCAGATGGACGGCATTGAGAATGATTTCTGCTTTTTGCTGTAGATTTGGTGCGATATTCATAGCTCCGTCGGTTATGAACAGCAGCCTATCGAATTCCGGCACTTCGATAATAAACACATGGCTCATAACTACGCCGGTCCGCAGTCCGTTTTCGCGGTTTAGCACTGCCCGCAGGAAATCGTCTGTATGGATATAGCCTTTCATCAGGATGTCGGCTTTTCCGTCGGACACTAGTTTCACTGCTTTTGCAGCAGCTTTTATATCGTCCGGCTCATCGATTACGTCCTGCTCACCGAGTACCAGGTCGATCTTGGCCGCCTTTTTTAGGATACCCTCTTTGCGTCCGATGAGGATCGCCTTGGCGATATTGTTTTGCTGGGCCAGTTTGACAGCCTCTATTACGCTCGCATCATCTGCTGCAGCCACAGCCACGCTGCGAACGGGTTTATCTTTGATTAGATTGAGCAACTGATCGAAGTTTTTCATAGCCTTATCCTCAGTTATTTAGTCCCCCAATTTATCGGGGGGTCTCTTTTCTTAACATGACCCCGGCCTACGCGCCGGGGCCTACCGCTCCCGTCCCGCAAGGTTATATAAGTATAGCGAATTCAAGCTCATCTGGGCAGCTAAATCCCGCCCATTTGCTACCTATAACTCCATTTTTCACAGAGGGATACAATTTTCTCTCTTTTCGCTGATGTTCTTCGTCACACCCAGCCCCCCAACATCGTCTTGCCTAGTGGAGAACACCTAAGTGGGCTTACGAGATGCGCTTATCCCCAGAGACGGAGCACGGAGTCTGGGAGTATACCTCACGCCGCCTTCAGCGGATAACGATAGAGAATATTTATAACTTGGCTTACACGAAAAGCCGATGAAGAATAAAAGGAACAGGTCGATGAAAAAGATTTGGCAGGTATTTATTTGTTTGTGTGTGGTGACTCCTGCCTACTCAGCTACCATATACGGCACAGTTGCTCCCATGACTGGCTCGCGCACTGTCGGAGTCCCTGGCCTGGCTACGGCCGAAGCCGACTGGCAGGACGTTGTCATCGATTGGGCCGTTGTTGACAATGGAAACGATACTTATACCTATACGTACACATTCAAGAATTTCGACCAACCTGGAATTTCTCACGTCACACTGGACCTTTCTGACGATGCCACCGATGGCGCTGAGGACGACGAGTTTGCCGACCCTAACTCTGTGACTCACTTTTTGTTTAATGGAAACCCTTCGGACGAGTTGGAGCCCGGAGACAAGGATGGCATCACAGGCTCCGTCAAGTTCGACATTGGTGCTGATGGCGACTTGACCTATAGCTTTATTTCCAACCGCTTGCCTGTGTTTGGCGACGTGTTCGTCAAGGGCGGTCACTCCGAGTTGACCAACACTGGCTTCAGCGACCATGCTTCCCTGACCAGAACCGCCCTGGATTTCATCGCCCGCCCCAATGGCCTAATCCCCGAGCCAGCCACTTTATTGCTTATTGTTCCCGGATTATTGCTGCTCGCCCGTCGTTCCGGAGTGCGCAAGTAACCGTAAGGACTGCTGACTTTTTTTCTATATTTAGCCCCCCGATTCATCGGGGGGTTTCTTTTCTGCGTTTCTTACAATCTATGTTCATCTGTGCAATCTGTGGCTAATTATCTTATCCGTTTCTTTCTCTGCTTTCTTGCTCTCTTCAACTTCGTGTCCTTCGTGGTGAATTCTTTTCTGTCATTCCGCACTTGATGCGGAATCCAGAGGCTTTCTTTTTCTATTTTTCCCACTTTTGTGTTTTCGTGGTTATTATTGTTTTCTTCGTGCCTTCGTGGTGAGCTCTTTGAGTTTCTTCACAATGCCGCCGCCAATCCTTGATACGACCCTCTAAATTGCTACAATGCCCCGATGGATTTGAGTACCCCGACCATTGTATTGGCCCCTGATTCGTTCAAAGAGAGCCTCTCCAGCATAGCCGCCGCCGAGGCCATGGCCCAGGGCGTAAAAGCCGCCTGTCCGCGAGCACAGATCGATTGTGTTCCCATGGCCGATGGTGGTGAGGGCACTGTCCAGGCCCTGGTTTGGGCTACGAACGGAACTTATTGTAAGGAGTTGATCCACGATCCTCTGGGCCGACCTACCGAGGCCGCCTTTGGTCTGCTTGGTTCCGGCGATTGTGCTGTTATTGAGATGGCCGCTGCCAGTGGCCTGGCCCTTGTGTCCGCTGATCAGCGTAATCCGCTATTGACCAGTACCCGTGGCACGGGGGAATTGATCTTGGCCGCCTTGAAGGCTGGCGTTACCCGGATCATTTTGGGCATCGGCGGCTCAGCCACTGTTGACGGCGGCACAGGGATGGCTCGGGCTTTGGGTGTACGTTTCTTGGATTCCGCCGGTAACGATCTGCCCGAAGGTGGCGGCAGTTTGGTTGAGCTTTCGACCATAGACGTTTCTGGGCTGGACCCTCGTATCCAGAAGGTGCAGATTGATGTCGCTTGCGATGTCAATAATCCTTTAACGGGTCCGCGTGGTGCAGCCCATGTGTTTGGCCCGCAGAAGGGTGCCACGCCAGCCATGGTCGAACAGCTCGAGCAGGGCCTGGCTCACTTGGGCCGGGTCATAGCTCAGCAGTTGGGTAAAGACGTTATAAAAACTCCCGGCTCTGGTACCGCCGGCGGATTGGGGGCAGCTCTGATGGTCTTTTTGGACGGCCGATTAACCAGCGGTGTCGATCTCGTGATTAAGGCCGTCCGCTTGGCTGATAGACTCAAAGGTGCTGATCTTTGTTTGACCGGCGAGGGCAAGCTGGACTACCAGTCAGCCTCCGGCAAGGCCGTCATGGGCGTAGGACGCTTAGCCAAGTCCATGAACGTACCCGTAATAGTCTTAGCCGGCACCATTGGTTCTGGCGCTGAGCATATCCTCGATGAAGGCATTGTGAGTTATCACGCCATCAAGCCCGACTCGATGTCGCTGCCGGAGTCCATCGAGCGTACCGCTGAGTTGTTGTCTCAGACGGCCGAACATGTAGTGAGGGATTTTTTTTCACGAGTCAGATCAAGAAAAGCGAGGTGAATGATGAGGATTGTTGGTTTGGACGTTATCACTATGGATCAGGGCGATATGGATTGGTTGGGCATGCAGGCCCTGGGCGAATTACAGACTTATCCCCGTTCCGCTCCCGATGAGATTGTGCCCCGCTCTCAAGATGCCGACGCCATACTCATCAACAAGGTCATGATTGACGCAGAGGTGATTTCGAGTTTGCCCAAGCTCAAATATATTGGCCTGACTTCTACCGGCACTAATGCTGTCGATCTTGATGCTGCCCGTGCCCGAGGTATTGCCGTGACCAATGTCCCCGGCTACGCCTCTAATTCGGTCGCTCAGCACGCCATGGCCATGATTTTGCATTTTGCCTCCAAGATCGCTTTTTATGACAACCAGGTCCACCGTGGTGTGTGGGTGTCTTGCCCGGACTTTTGTTTTTTTCCCAAGCCGCTGATCGAGTTGGATTCTAAGAAGCTGGGCATCATCGGCTACGGGGCCATAGGTCGGCGGGTGGCCCAGATCGCCCGTGGTTTGGGAATGGAGATTTTGCCCTATGATTTACCGCAATATATCGATTCAGCCGAGTGTGTCCCTTTGGACGAGGTTTTCAAGCAGGCCGATTATCTGACCATCCATTGCCCCTTGACCCCCCAGACCGAGGGCCTGATTAATCGTGAGCGTCTTTCGATGATGAAGCCCACAGCCGTGCTGATTAACACCGCCCGCGGCCCCATCGTCAACGAGCCTGACTTGGCCCAAGCTCTGACTGACGGCGTGATTGCCGGTGCCGGCCTGGATGTCCTGTCGGTAGAGCCGCCCTCCCCCGACAATCCTTTATTGAAGGCCCCTAATGCCGTCATTACGCCGCACGTGTCCTGGGGTTCATTTGAGGCCCGTAGCCGTCTGATGAAGGAGGTCACGGAGAATCTCCGGGCGTTTCTCAATGGCCGGCAGCGCAACCGCGTCGAGAGCCCTGGAACCTGAATTCAGCCGCTCTGGCGAAATGCCGCACGTGAGTTATTGACTTTTTGGCTCTGTGTGTTATTGTTTAGTATGGTGTGTTTATTGGGCTTGCCTTAATCCCGCAAGTTTCCGCAACCGTAATCGTAGTATTTGAAAGGACGTAGAATCATGGCTAATGCAGACAAGCTTTTCAGCCCTTCTTCGGAAAAGGACATTACCCGAGCCATTTTGGGTGCTTTTTCTGCTGAGTTGGATAGTTATGTAGAGAGCGATGTAACCATCATTGGTGCCGGCCCCAGCGGCTTGACCTGTGGCCGGGCCTTGGCTGCTCAGGGCATTAAAGTTCTGATCGTCGAGCGTAACAACTATTGTGGCGGAGGTTTTTGGATTGGCGGTTATCTGATGAACAAGCTCACCATCCGGGCCCCTGCCCATAAGATGCTTGATGAGTTAGGCGTTCCCTATAAAGAGAGTTCAGCGGATTTATTTGTAGCCGATGGTCCTCATGCTTGTGCCAAACTGATTGGTGCTGCTTGTGACGAGGGCGTAAAGATTTTGAACATGACCAGCTTTGACGACCTCGTATTAGCTCAGGATGGCCGGATTAACGGAGCCGTCATCAATTGGTCGGCGGTAAAGGCTCTGCCTCGGCAAATATCCTGTGTTGATCCGGTAGCCATTGAGTGCAAGATTTTGGTTGATGCCAGCGGCCATGACGCCGTTGCCGCTTCACGTTTGAAAGAGTTGGGCATGCTCGAGGTCCCCGGTTGTGGTCCTATGGCCGTGGTGCGTAGTGAGGACGCCGTGGTCGAGAAGACTGGCTTTGTCTATCCCGGCCTGATGGTCATTGGCATGGCCGTTTCGAGCACTTATGGCCTGCCCCGGATGGGTCCGACCTTTGGTTCTATGCTCTTGAGTGGTGTTCGCGCCGCCGAGCTTATTGCCGAGCAGCTTCAGGCCGCCAAGGACGAGCAAAAAGCCCCCGCCTCCGCTTAGGGCACTCGTTGGCCGAGAACCTCCGGGATTTTCTTGTTTTGTAATGCCCCCGGCCTACGTGCCGGGGGTCTTCTCTCATATTTAGCCCCCGGTTTCACCGGGGGTTTCTTTTTGATTTTTTTCACCTGTTTCGGATGAGTTTACTCATTGGCGTTTGGAGTTTCTTGCACGTCGCCTCGATCTCGCTCAGAAAGCGCTTACCGTCTGTGTAATATCATTTCCGTTTAATTCATGCGCTCGCTGAACTGAAAGTGGCGATTGCTGTGGGTATCATTGTGCCCTGGCAGGCCAAGATGCTTGTCTGAACCCCAACGGTTGATTTGCGCGAGCGTATCAACTAATCTGAAACGGTATAATCAGGGAAAAGACTGATCCCTTGCCGGGTTCGCTTTGAAGGAGTACTTCTCCAGCGAGCATTTCAGCCAGGCGTTTGGTGATGGCCAGTCCTAATCCCGTGCCGCCGTATTTTCGTGTTGTGCTGCAGTCAGCCTGCGAAAAGGAGCTAAATATCATTTCCTGCTTATCCGGCTCAATACCGATGCCCGTGTCCTCCACGTCGAAGCGGATAAAGGAGTTATCCCGGCGTTTCTCCAAAGATACCCGGACGTGGACGTGGCCACTGTCGGTAAACTTGATGGCGTTGTTCACCAGGTTAAGCAGACACTGCCGAAGCCGCAAGGAATCCGTCTTAATTTTGGAGGGCAACTCGCCGCAGAGCGATACATCAAATTCAAGGCCCTTCTCCGTGGCGGCCGGGCGCAACAGCGAATCAACACCGGCCAGTATTTCTTCCAGCGAACATTCGCTGATCTCGGTATCAAGCTTACCAGCCTCGATTTTGGAGAAGTCCAAAATATCCTGTATTATGGCCAAAAGGACGTTGCCCGAACTGGTGATAATACTAAGAAATTCCTTTTGTTCGGCTGTGAGTTTTTCCTGTGCCAGAAGCTCGCTGAATCCCAGGATACCGTTTAATGGTGTGCGGAGCTCATGACTCATGTTAGCCAAAAACTCGCCCTTGGCTATGTTGGCTGACTGGGCCTGCTCCTTGGCGGTTTCCAAGGTCGTTACTAACCGGGAAAAACTCTCGGAGAGTTGTTGGACTTCCGTAGGGCTGTCCGCCTCGAACTTAAAGGTTACCTCGTGTATAGCTGCTGTCTGAGCCGCATCGGCCAGTGACCGTAACGGACCGACCAGGCGGCGGGAGGTCCAGTGACGAACCAGAAAGACCGCTCCAAAATAAGCTACGCCTAAAATACCCATCAGCCAAAAGGACAGCATCTCTCGCCTGTGCAGCGCTCTGATTTCCTGCTCGGCCGTCTCCATGGCCCTGGCCTGGAGTTTCTCGATTAATTCCTGATAGGTCTGGACCGTCCTGTCGAAACGGGCCAAGGCCTCCTCCTTCGCAGCCGATGAATTATCCATGAGGGTAACCTGGATATTTTCATCGAGCATTCTCTCGAAGGTCCTTGTAATCTGGGCCACAAGGTCCGAACCGGCAAAGGCTGACGAGGTGGCTAACTCCTTGAGGTTCTGGCGACACTTCTGGTCGATCTGCTCGGCTATCACAAAAAGGCCTATCGAATTGCTGGTGAGCAGGTCGTTCACCATGACCATTTGGCTGCTGTTGTGGACAAACGTGCGAACCAGTTGGGCATCCTTTGAAGCGTGGCCGGACGATTCCGCGATGTGCCTGAGCTGATGTATGCCTACGCCGAATACCAGGGCCAACATTGCCGCTCCGACAATGCTGACGGCCAAGGATATACTGATGTAGCTCTTCACACGCATGGGGCTGTTCTCTCCTCTCAGCGTATAACGCTGTTAACCTTCAGGATGGCGAGCACTTCAACGGCATAGTCGATGGCCGGGGGGCGGGTCGGATTGCCAGAGGCTTTCGGTCCGCTTCGAGCCGTTCCTTCCAGCTCGTCCTCGCTAACTTGCTGGAGCTGGAGCAGCTGATCGAGGTCCTTCCCACGGAGGCGACTGAAGTCTCTGGTGACCTCTTGGCTGACAAGCCCCGTAACGATCGCTTCTCGGATCAGACCGTCAGCAGAAACAGTCCACCACATCTGCGGACCAAGACCCTTGGCCAAGCCTTCGCAGAAGACCAGCAAACCGAGTGTCTTCCCGGACTCATCCAGCGACCGTAGGACAACCAGAGACTGCGGCTGCAGCCATCGGGGCTCAGAGCCGGTAAGCTTCTTGATCGAAGCGACGCTATCAGCATCCAGCACAGCCTTGACCTTCGTTACCTTCACGGTGCTGGGAAAGAACCTGTAAACGTTGCCCATGAGCCGAGCCTTGAGGAGTGGATCAGAAAAACATATCGCTGTGATCGTCAGCGCCTTGGCCCCGCTGAGGACTGCGCTGTGAGCGACCGGACCCGCTGACTGGGGGATCCCTAAGGCCCTGGTATCCACAGTCTTAGCGTCGGCGCTCAGCAAAGAACGCATTTCCCGCGAACCCTTGCCAATGAGTTTGCCGCGAAAAACCTCTCCCTTGATCACCTCCAGATGCCTTTCACGGCCACGCTGCACCGCAAAGTCGAAGATGCGCAGGTCCAGATCCATCGCCCATACGAATTCGATTAGGCCCGACTTGCCGATCTCGCTGCGGGCGTGCACAAAGCCGATGGGTACAGCATCCTTCATGACAATGTACATAGTGTGTTTGCCAAGGTCGCTGAACACAAGTGGGGCTCCCAAGACCTCTTCGATGATGCGCTTCTGAGCGTTGTCCACCTTGGCCACCAGAGAACGGTAGCTGGTAGCCTCGGGAAACATGGCATAGATCCGCCGATCGGGGTTGCGCAGGGCGCAGTTGGCTCCCCGGGCGGGTGCGGCCAGTAACAGGATCATCCCGCAGAGCTTTGTCAGCAGCCATAGTCGGTTATTACACATATTCATACCTTTGCGTTTCACTCTGTCCTGCTCAGTAGTAGAACCTCAGTTGAAGCGAGAACATCGCGTCCTCGGGATTTCTTCCCGGACTTCTGAGGTCCTGGCTGTATTGGCCGCTGATGGCCAGGCGTTCGCTAATCTGCACCAACGCCCCGACGCGGCAGTCCACTTCTTCGTCCCAGCTACCCGTCTTCTCCGAACCCAGATAGATGCCCTGCACGTAAAACTGCAATTTCTCATCGGCACTGCTCCAGTTCAGCTCTGCAAGGGCGTTGAATACGTCGTCGTCAAAATCTTGCCCAAAAGACACTTCGGACCGAAAGGTAAACTGCCGCACGATCCAGGTCACATCCAGGCCGGTCCGGAACCTCCTCATCAGATTTCCCTGGTGTCCCAGAATCTCCCCGTAGAAACCGGACAGGCCAAGGACGAAGTTCCTATCGGAGGGTGTGCCAATCCGGCCGGTAACAGCGTAGTTCTTGCCCTTGTCGATGTACTCCATCCCCGAACCACGCGTCAGGGAAACCTCGTAGTCGAACGAGGGCAGCTGCCCGTTGACCGAGAAACCCCAGTCCTTTTTCAGGCCGATGTTCTGGTGGCTGATGACCTGATGCAGGACCATGTGCGTGTCCACTGTCTCTTCCAGGCCATAGGGAACGTCGAAATGGCCGATCTTGAAATTGCTCCGACCCTGGCCCCAACGCCGCAGATTGAAATAGAAGTCATGCAACTCCAGCTCCCAATCGTCGTCGTCTTCGACATGATGGGGAATGGGAATTACATTGTCTCGTCGGACAATAAACGGCTGCAGAAGCAGCGTACCAATATCGCCGTTGTTGTCCGAGAAAACCTTGTGGATGTCAAACCCGACGGCATTAAACCAGGACCCCTGGCCGCGCCTATGCGTGGTCCAAACCCGCGAGATAACGTCGGTGTTGAAGCGAAGATTCTCTCCGAGGCGATCCAGAAATGACTGTTCTTTGTCCGCTGACGCCTGCACGCCAGCCGGGAGCGTAGCGGAAGTGCCCAGTTCTTCGAGGGTGAAGGCCTCCTCGTCTTTGGCCAGCGGTCCCGAATCGTCGGGCTCGGCATAGACCACGGATTCGCAATGGGCTAAGCACATCAGCACGATGCCCTGGACGAAAAGGGATATGCCAAGAGGGCGGCCCCGGACTCGCATAAGTTCATTCCGGTCTTTACCCTTCACGCCAGGGCGTACCTTCGAGTTTGAAAAAGTAATCAACTGTAGAATCCCCCTGCGTCTGGTATGGATAGCATCTGCAGAAGAAACTATCCATAAACCATATCGGCCTTCCGCAGACCAGTTTTAACTAAAACAGCCGATAAATTTGGTGCGTGCTAGTAGCCTCAAGCCAAGAACAGGGCAGGGCCGATAAAAACCTGAGTCGCGGACGAAAAGAGAGGACTGCTTTACGTTCTGAGCTATCCCAGGGATCACTTATTTGTATACGACCTGAATCAGCGAAGCCTTCGAGATTTGGGGCGGCTTGGTTCGATTAATTCCCAGGTGGTTTTTTGCGACCGACCCGGCCGTGCCTATACCGTCAATGATTACGGCCGTCTGATCCGTTATGATCCGGATGCAGATCAACTGGAAGAACTGGACGTGTATTTGCCTACCGCATCGTACCAAAGCAGCTGGCACGCAGTGATTTATGACCTAGTGGCAGCCCCGTCCGGCGATTGCGTTTACGGGATCACCTGGTGCGGTCATCCTCACTTGTTCCGCTTCTGGCCGGAGG
>JAACET010000028.1 GCA_011682385.1 Actinomycetota bacterium
AGACCCGAATCAAGCATCACCGGCTCCGGTCTGTTCTATTTGCTCATTCACCACTTTGATCTGAGTTTTAGCGGCTGCGAAGTTTTCCCGCTCTCTTTGGACTATTTCCGGTTTTGCCCGGTTAATAAACTGGCTGTTGTTCAGTTTCTTCTCTGCCGAGGCAATGCGTTGCAGCAGTTGCTCCCTCTGTTTTTGCAGCCGGGTGAGTTCCTTGGCCGTATCAACTATCCCTGGGATAAAGGCCTGCACCGCGGAGGCTATCACCGAGGCCGCCTTCGGCGGTTTCTTTGCCTCGGCCTGGACCCGCACCCCGGATATATGTCCCAGCCGACAGATCATTTCCTGGTTAGCCTGGATGATTTCTTTTTCCGCTCCGTCGGCTGACACAATCAACTCGACCTTCTTTCCGGGAGTCACATCGTGACGACTGCGGGTATCTCGTACGGCTCGGACCAGTTCCTGCAGCAGGTCCATAGCCTGGGCAGCCGCGGGGTCTTTCCAATCCGGCTCAATCTTGGGCCAATCGCTCAAGACCAACAGCTTGCCGCTTTGGCCGACGGCCCTTTCAGGGACTATTTCTCCCAGTCGTTCCCAAAGGGCTTCAGTGATAAAAGGGATCACCGGGTGAAATAGCCGTAGTATATGGTCCAGTACTGTTGCCAGTACTCCCCGAGCCGTCGCACCAGCGGGCCCCTTCTGCTGGACTCGACCTTTGATAATCTCCATGTACCAATCGCACAGCTTGCTCCAGAAGAACTCATATAATTTTCCCGCCGCCTCCGCAAAGCGATAGCTCTGGATGGCATTATCCGTCTGCTCTATGGTCTGGGCCAGACAGTGCAATATCCAGCGGTCTTCCAACTCCAGATACTCTGGATCCCAAGCCCCAGCCGGCGTGTCGGCCAGATTGCTCAGACAAAAGCGCGTGGCGTTCCAGAGTTTGTTACAGAGATTCCGTCCGATGTCGAATTTCTCGGAAGTGTTCACCGTTGAGCCGTCCGGCTGTTTCTCTTTTTTCACCGGCATACGGACGTCTTGGGTTTCCGTGGCCATATAGGCCAAGCTGAAGCGCAGGGCATCGGCTCCGTAGCGATTAACGATATCCACAGGGTCCACTCCATTACCCTTGGACTTGCTCATGGTCTCGCCGTGGCCGTCCAGGATCTTCGAGTGGATGTATACGTGCTCGAAGGGTATCCGGCCTGTGTTGTGCACGCCGGTCATAACCATCCGAGCCACCCACAGCGTGATAATATCACGACTGGTCACCAGCACATCGGTTGGATAAAAGGTCTCCAGGGCCTTGGTCTTTTCCGGCCAACCCAGGGTCGAGTGCGGCCAAAGAGCTGAACTAAACCAAGTATCCAGCACATCCGCGTCCTGTTCGATGTCAGTTTGGCCACACTTCGGACAGCTCTGCGGTTCTTCCATAGAACTGAAGAAAAACCGCCGACGGCCTCTTTCGACTTCTGTGGAACCCACTTCGCAGGCTGCGTATTGTTCTGGATCATAACATTCCCGGTTGTTGCAGTGCCAGATCGGAACCCGATGTCCCCACCATAGTTGTCGGCTAATGCACCAGTCGCGGCGTTCACCGAGCCAATCCAGGTAGGTCTTGGCATAACGGGCTGGGAAAAACTTTATCTTCTCTTTACGAACCAGTTCGCAGGCCTGTTCGGAGAGTTTATCCATGCGCACAAACCACTGATCGGAAAGGTATGGCTCAATGGGGGTCTTGGAACGGTCCGAATGGCCTATGTCCGTTTGATAGGGCTCGATCTTTTCTATCAGCCCCAGTTTCTCCAGGTCGGCTACCACTTTCTTTCGTGCGGCAAAGCGGTCCAGACCGGCGTATTTCCCGCCGTTCTCATTGATTGTTCCGTCCGGATTGAGGATGTTGATAATTTCTAAGTCATGTCGCAGGCCCACCTGATAATCGTTATGGTCGTGAGCGGGAGTGACTTTCACGCAACCGCTGCCGAAGGCCCTGTCCACCAGGATCGGATCTGCAATAATGGGCAACTCCCGATCCATCAAGGGCAAAATACATTGACCACCTATTAGATGCTTATGACGGTCATCGTCCGGATGCACAGCCACAGCCGTATCGCCGAGCATGGTTTCCGGCCGGGTGGTAGCCACGATTAGATGGCCCGAGCCATCAGCCAGCGGATAACGGATGTGCCATAGATAGCCCGACACCGTTTCGTGAAATACCTCGTCGTCTGCCACTGCTGTTTGTAGCTGCACGTCCCAGTTGACCAGCCGTTTGCCGCGATAGATTAGGCCTTCTTCGAAAAATTTCACGAAGGTGGTTCTAACTGCCTTGGCACAGACCTCATCCAGTGTGAACCGCTCGCGATCCCAATCGCAGCTACAGCCGATCAACTGTAATTGCCTGGCGATTCGTGAGCCGAACTGTTCTTTCCAAGCCCAGATTCGCCGGACTAATTCTTCTCGCCCCACGTCGTGTCGGGTTTTGCCTTCCTGTTCGAGCAGTCCGCGCTCCACAACGCTTTGCGTGGCAATCCCGGCATGATCCATGCCCGGCAGCCAAAGCGTATTGAACCCCTGCATCCGCTTACGGCGAATCAGGATATCCTGAAGAGTGCAGTTCAGGGCATGGCCCAGATGCAGAGCACCGGTGATATTCGGCGGAGGAATGACAATGCAGTAGGCTTTTTTTGTTGAGCTGTCTTGAGCCTGAAAACAGCCTTTATCTAGCCATAACTGATATATATCCTTCTCGACCTGTTTGGGGTCGTACACCTTATCCATTTGGATATCTGCAATTTCCAATTCGCTATCCCTTTGCCCCTTCTCTTTATGGGCTCTGTGCCTTTTTACCTCTACACTTTTTTGCCTTCTCTTTATCTTCTTCCAACAGCAGCTTATACTCCACCGAGTCAACCAGCGCCAGCCAGGATGCTTCGATGACATTCTCGCTTACTCCCACTGTGCCCCACTGGTGTTCCTTGTCGCTACTTTGGATAATCACGCACACTTTTGCTGCGGTTCCCTGTTTGGGGTTTATCACTCGAACCTTATAGTCTACCAGCCGCATTTCACTCACCGCCGGGTAGTGCGGCCTGAGTCCTCTGCGCAGGGCCTCATCCAGGGCGTTTACCGGCCCGTCACCTTCGGCCACTCGGTGTTCGACGTGTCCATCGATCAGTATCTTAACAATGGCCTCGGTCAAGGGCTCGTCTCCGCCCCTGCGCAGGATGGCCGTTCGATAATGATCCAGTTCGAAAAACTGATGCCATCGCCCCAGGGCTTTGCGAAGCAGGATTTCAAAGCTGCCGTCAGCGACTTCGAACTGATAGCCTTCGTTCTCCAAATCCTGAACCTGCTCCAAAACTTTGCGAAGCAATTTACGGTCCTTGATGACCGCAAGTTTTTCGGACTTGGCCAATATCGTTGCTGCTCCGGAAAGTTCCGAAAGGATAATCCGTCGGCTGTTGCCGACATCTTCCGGCCGAACGTGCTCGTAGGTCCTGGTGTCACGCTTCATGGCGTGGACGTGCATTCCGCCTTTGTGGGCAAATGCGGCCGGCCCGACGAATGGTTGATTGCCAGACAACGGTTGTAGGGTGATTTCGGCCACGTATCGTGACAGCTCGGTCAGTTTCCGTAGCGAGTTCGGCCGCAGGCATTGTTTCTTCATCTTCAAGATCAGATTCGGCACCACCGTGGTCAGGTCGGCGTTGCCGCAGCGTTCGCCCAGCCCGTTGACGGTTAGCTGTACATGTGTCGCCCCTGCGGCCACTGCTGCCAGTGTGCCGGCCACAGCCACTCCGGAGTCATTATGCACATGTATTCCCAAGGGCACTTTCACTTCTTTGCTCACCTGCTTTAATATTGCGGCGATATCGTCCGGCAGCGTTCCCCCGTTGGTGTCACACAGGCATATCAAGTCCGCGCCGGTCTCGGCGGCTCGCAGCACGCTGGCCAGGGCGTATTCGGGATTGTGTTTATAACCGTCGAAGAAGTGTTCAGCGTCGAATATCACTTCCCGTCGGCTGCGTTGGAAGAACTTTACCGAATCGCCGATCATATCGAGGTTTTCTTCCAGGGTTGTCCGGAGCACCTTCTGCACGTGCAGATCCCAGCTCTTGCCCACCAGCGTCATTACCGATACCGGACAAGACTTCAAGGCAGCCAGGTACACATCTTCGCTCGGCCGAGTATTGGGCTTACGGGTCATGCCGAAGGCCGCGATGCGGGCATGTCGCAGCTTTAGCTTGCGGACTTCGCGAAAGAAGGCCCGGTCTTTCGGGTTGCTCAGCGGATACCCGCCCTCGATGTAGTCCACGCCGATATCGTCCAGATGCGCCGCCAAGGATAGCTTATCCTGCAGGCTCAGCGACACGCCCAGGGCCTGGGCTCCGTCGCGCAGGGTGGTGTCGTAGACAGCGATACGTTTGGATGATTTGGCTTTACTCGCAGGCATCTTAGCTTGGTCCTTTCAAAACTGTTTATGCGAGCCTTTTATCGGTCATCCGCTATCCAAAAACAAGCGCAAAATCGGCTTGGCCGGTTGCTTAGTAATTGACATTCCGGCTCTAATCCTGTACTGGTGATTCCTCTATACCCTACCTTCAGCGGGCCCTGATATGCCACGTCATTATGAGTTCTTTTTGATCTGTCGCTACTTACGCAAGAAACGGCTCGCTATTTTCTCCATAGTTGCCGTTGCTTTGTCCGTGGCTATGCTCATCGTGGTCACCAGCGTGATGGGTGGCTTCGTCAGGCAGTACAGGCAAGCCTGCCACGGCTTTTACGGTGACATTATTGTCCGAGCCGACAGTCTGATGGGTTTTCCTTACTATGAGGACCTGATTGCTCAGGCTGAGCAGCTTCCTGACGTCAAGGTTGCCACGCCGGTCATTAAGCAGTTCAGCCTATTGAGGATCGACCAGCCCGGATTCAAGCTCTTTGTCCGGGTGGTCAGTGTTCTGGGTATCGAGCCGAACGGTTATTCGAAAATCACCAATTTCAAGCAGAGCTTATGGAAGCAGTCTCTTCTGCCTGGTCCACCCACCTTGGACCTGCCCGAAGGTTTTGCTGATGATCCCAAATACAGGGACAGCGGCGCCTGCATTGTCGGCGTGGAAGTCCCTTACAATCGCCAGCCGGATGGCAGCTATAAACGCTATCCGCAGTTGTACGACTCGCCTGTAATTCTTACAATCCTGCCGCTTAAGCGTACCGGCATGATTGATACGGACGTTCGGGTCAGTCACCCCTTTCTGCTGATTGACGACTCGGAGACGTCCATATTTTCCGAGCTGCCCCCCGTGTATATCCGTTTCGACATAGCTCAAAATATGTCGCGGATGTATGCCTACCGGGATATTGACGGCAACGAAGAGCCGGCGAAGACCTCTCAGGTGCAGATACGAGTCAGAGACGGCGCGGATGTAGAACGGGTGCGGCGGCAATTGCAGGATATTTGGCAGAAAATCATCACCGTCAAGGGTGACCCGGAAACCGTTATGGTCTTCGAAACCTGGGATGAGCAGGAGGGTATAGCCCCCCTGATCAACCAATTGGAGCACGACCGGGCCCTACTGACCATCCTTTTTGTCATCATGGGCGTGGTGAGCATATTTCTTATCTTCTGCATATTTTTCGTGATTGTTACCGAGAAGATTCCGGACATTGGTATTATCAAGAGTGTAGGCGCTTCCAGTGCTGGTGTCGGGCGTATATTTCTAGCCTATGCTGGGGCTATAGGGTTACTCGGCGCCATTCTGGGCCTGGCTATGGGCTGGCCCTTTGTAGTACACATCAATGCCATTCACGACTGGATCGCCCACACTTTTGGCTGGAGAATATACGACCCCAATGTGCTTGTGTTCCCATATATTCCCAATGAGGTGGATTGGTTTGCCGCTGTCATCATTATAGCATCGGCTCTGGTAGGGTCTCTTATCGGTTCGATGATTCCCGCTATCCGGGCAGCCCTGATGAAGCCCATAAAGGCCTTACGTTATGAGTGAGTATATTGTCCGAGCAGAGAACCTGGTCAAGACCTACACCACCGGACCGGAGGTGCTCGAGGTCCTGCGCGGTGTCCGGTTGAAGATGCGAGCTGGTGAATTCTTGGCCGTTACCGGAGTCAGCGGCTCAGGTAAGAGTACTTTGCTGCATTTGCTCGGACTGTTGGACGAATGGGACTCCGGCACGATTTATTTCGATGATCAGGACGTCTCTGCTCTGTCGGCTGCTCAGCGAGATCAGCTCCGCAATCAGGAAATTGGTTTTGTCTTTCAGTTTTATCATCTGCTGCCGGAGCTTACGGTTCTGGAGAACACCCTTTTGCCGACTATGGTTGCCAATTCCACCTTCTCTTGGCTCGGCAATCGGGCCAAGTTGCGCAAACAAGCTATGGAGATTCTGGCTCAGCTTGGTCTAGCTGATAGGGCCAAACACCGTCCTGCCCAGCTTTCCGGGGGCGAGCAGCAGCGGACCGCTATTGCCCGCGCTTTGGTCAACAAGCCACGCTTGCTCTTGGCCGACGAGCCCACCGGCAATTTGGATCTGGGCACGGGCGGGCGAATACTCGATCTGCTGGAAGATCTCAATGCAAACAACAAACAAACCATTATTATGGTGACCCATGATCCGGATACTGCCGGCCGAGCCCATCGACAGTTGCACTTGGATCGGGGGCGCATCCATACCTCGTCGTCATAGGGCGACTGGCCGACGGCCTGAAATGGCTCTGAAAATGGAGGTTAAACCTCTGGATACGCGGACGGAAAGAGTTTTTTTGTGCCTGGGTCCCATAAAAATAGTAAAGTTATTACAGGAATGGTGCCGATTTTACTTATGGAATTAGTAGATTCCACTCGTATGAGGCCTTCTGAGGCAATGTGGAGCACCTAAGAAGTGCCTGGCGGTGGGACGAGAGGACAGGGAAGCAATTCGTGGGGGCTCCTGAAGGGAACCTTTCGGTTCACAGGGAGGTGATCGTCTGGGTTTGGGCAGCACATCTGGTCGTTCTAAGGAACAACCGATAGGTCTGGCCGATGTTCGGGAGAGGAATTCATGCGGACTATAGCCGTTATCAACCAGAAGGGGGGTTGTGGAAAGACCACAATCAGCATTAATCTTTCGGCCGCTTTGGCTGAGCAGGGCCGTAAAACCCTGTTGGTCGATATGGACCCCCAGGGTCATTGCGCCTTGGGTTTGGCCGTGCCCGCCGAGCAGATTGAACGCAGCATTTACGATGTCTTGTGCCAATCGCAGCGGGAAGACTCAGCCAAGAATCTACGTCAGACCACTTGGCAGATAACCACAAATTTTGATTTAGCCCCTTCGACCATCGAGTTAGCCGCTTTTGAGCAGAAGTTTTCCGGCCTGGAAGGCAGAGAAGACCATCTGCGTCGGGTCCTTTCAGACGTATCCGATCTCTATGATCTGGTCATTATCGATTGTCCTCCTAATGTCGGCCTGTTGACCTTCAATGCCTTGCGCAGCGCCGACGAGGTCTTAGTCCCTGTGGAGACGGGCTACTTCTGCCTGGAAAGTCTCCAGCAGCAGCTTCAGACCCTGGAGATATTACGTAAACAGTACAACCAGGAATTTCGCTTACGGATCGTGCCCAGTCTTTACGATGTGCGAACCCGGTTAGCTCGGGAGATCCTGGGTCGTTTACGGGCACAGTATGGCCGAATGTTGTCCAATACGACTATAAACTTCAATACCAAGTTGAAGGAGTCGGCCAGTCTCGGCCAACCAGTCACCGAGTACGACACAGCCAGCATTGGATACAAAGATTTCAAAGCCTTGGCTACCGAAATACTCTCAGGCCGTCCTGCTCCCGTTTCGCTGGAAGATTCCAGCGAACCTGTCGGCCAAACCCTCAGGGGCAGCCCAGACAATGAGCCTCCCCTGGAGGCCGCGGAGCAGGTCTTGGCCCAGGCTGAGCGTATTGGCCAATCTGCCAAGGAGCTTCTCCAGCGGGCTGACGAGATGATCCCCGGCGGCCTGCCTGCTCGTAACAAAAACCAGCAGCCACAGTCCACTCAACAACGGCTGGCCAAGTTTTATGGTGTTCGCCAGACTGAGACGGGTATTCTATTCCGGGCTCATTATCCTCATGCTGAGAAAGTCTATTTGGCTGGCGATTTCAACGGTTGGAACCCGGCACGTACGCCCTTGGCTCGTGAGCAATTGGACAATGTCTGGCAGGTGGTTCTTCCCCTTCAGCCGGGCTGTTATCGATACCGGCTCGTGGTAGACAATCGCTGGCAGCGAGATCCGTTCAACGAACGCGTGGAAGCCAATCCCTTTGGTGAATTGAACTCCGTAGTGGATGTGAAATAAGTAACAGCCAAAGTACACACTGTCGAGCAATGGGGGGTAGGTTGTGGGGCTCGCCTTGAACGGGCGAGTCCCTTTTTTTATTTACCCCGGTAGACTTTGCCGTGACATACGGTATATTGGGCCTACATGTCAAGCGACGTAAGCCGAATTGCCCATTTATTTCTTTCTAACCTGGATTCGTCTGCGCAGTCGCTGACGGTCCGAGCCTTGTTGGCTGAACATTTGGCGGAGCCGGCCGCAGCAATTCGCCGTACAGTTCATCACTCAGCCAGGCAGTTGGGTAGTGTGGCTTTGCTTGAGTTTCATCGACCTCAGGTGAGCCTTCGGCTGTTTACCACCTCTGATGCCACCAGCCGCGACCACCGTCAGCGGGCAGTGGCTCTCGAGGCCGAGCATTTGTCTGGGGCTTTGGCTGATCTTCCCGGCCAAACGAGCCTATTGCTGCTCGTTCCGGATTGTGCCGATAGCCCCCTGCTGGAGCAGTGCCATCAGATTTCAGTAGTGGCTTCACCGGATTCGCCGACGATGGTGACAGCCTACCGTCAGTTAAAGAAACTACGGCCCAATCGAGCGGACGTTCTGGGGCTGACCTTGGTGGATTGTTTGAGTTTTGCTCAGGGACAGAGGATTGCTGAGCGACTGCGTCAGACGACGCAGGAGTTCCTGGATACACCACTACGGCTCGACGCAATAGTGCTGCGAAATTCACGACTGCGGGAACGAAAGCTTGCTCAGGTCCGTTCGGTGGAGGAAAGAGTACTTTCCGAGGGGATTGCTTTGCTCTACAGGCGGGATGGATAAATAGTTGCCCGCCAACTGGAGATGATCCTCGAAACCGCTTGCCGTTGCCGTACAGACCTCAGGAGCGGCTGCTGATTGGCTTTATACCTGCCGTTTGCGGTAGATCCAGTAGGCTACCAAGATGACGACAATGCATATGAACAGTATCAATTGTGGCCATCCAAGTCCTAGAAAAGCCACTAACAATGGCTGGCTCAGATCTAACATTAGCAACCTCCTAATCACATTAGTCTATAAACACGCTGGCCCAATCTGTCGGTATTCTTACCTGTTATGGTTGACCAAGTCAAGGCCAATTTCTATTCCGTTACAGCCTGCCGCAAACGGGCAGATCTCCGACTAATGGCTTCAGGTAATCCAGAAACGCATCTTTGATAACGCCCGGCGTATCGCAGTATTCGGCGGGCATTGTTTTGGTCTTAGCGGCCACACTCGCCAGGGGGGTCAGGAACGTTTCCATTTTATATTCGCCTGCCCCTTCACTTAGTCGGCGGATGGCCACCGAGCCGTCCATTGCCCAATCAGTGGCGTAGCGAACAGCTTCCTGCCCGACCAGGTAGGCCTCTTGAGCATCGACCGCCGAAATTACTCCCGGGAAACATCGCTGCAGATATCCAAAGGTATCGCCGCGCATCCGCTTGATATGTGATTTTGACTTTCGCAGTTCTGAAACCAGAAAATCAGCCAGAACCCCGGTGCCCGATAGAGTAACGTTTCCGTGGGCGTCTTGTTCCATCACGGCCTGGGCTTTCTTCGCCCACAGTTCGCCTTTATTGTCGGTTATGCCTTCGGATACTGCCACCAGGCAGCGTCCGTGAGTTTGCACAACGCGATCCACATCCTCAACAAATTGAGTCATTTCCACCGGCACTTCAGGAACATAAATCAGATGCGGGCCGTCGTCCGAATCTTGCCGAGCCAACATGCTTGCCGCGGCCAACCATCCGGTGTGCCGTCCCATGATGATGTCGATTTTTACGCCCGGCAGGGATTTGTTATCCAGATTGTCACCCATTATGGCCATGGCCACAAAGCGGGCCGCCGAGGGGTACCCGGGGCAGTGATCGGTTACCGGCAGGTCGTTATCAATGGTCTTGGGCACGTGGATCGCTCGTAGATCGTAGCTGTACTTTTCGCTCAGACCGTTGAGGATATGAGCTGTCGAGGCCGAGTCGTTGCCGCCGATGTAAAAGAAGTAGTGGATATCATTTTTGCGAAAGACCTCGAATATCTTGGAACAATACTCCTCATCGGGTTTGTCGCGTGTTGAGCCCAGCGCAGCCGACGGTGTCCCAGCTACGGCATCCAACTGCCGGTCAGGCAAATCCTGCAGTTCGACGAACTGCTCTTCCAGCATTCCCCGAACGCCGTTTCTGGCCCCGTAAATCTTGCCTATTTCTTCTCGCTGTTTAGCAGCTTTGACGATACCCACCAGGGATTGGTTGATCACCACGGTCGGACCGCCCGATTGACCGACAACAGCATTTCCTTTCAGTTTCGCCATTCTTTTAAACTCCGTGCTACCATGTTCTCTCGATAAATTCCGTATCTACTTTAGCTCTCAGAAAGTCTCTGTGGTTGAATATTTGTTTTAGCAGTGGGATAGTGGTCTTGATCGGTTCGATATAAATTTCGTCCAGGGCCCGGCGCATACAGCCGATAGCTTCGGCTCGGCTCGGTTGATGCACGATAAGTTTGCCGATGCAAGAGTCGTAATAGGGACTGATGCGGTATCCGGAGTACACATGCGTATCCATTCGTACTCCGGGTCCTCCCGGCGGACGATATTGCTCAATTGTGCCGGCACAAGGACGGAAGTTGTTGGCCGGATCTTCCGCGTTTATTCTGCATTCTATAGCTACACCGCGAGGTTTAATATCACGTTGTTGAAGCGTCAACGGCTCACCGGCCGCAATGCGGATTTGCCATTTGAGCAGATCGATGTCGGCAGCCATTTCCGTTACAGGGTGCTCGACCTGTATTCGGGTATTAACTTCCAGGAAAGAGAAATTGCCTTTCTGATCAACCAGGAACTCTACCGTCCCGGCGCTGAAATACTCAGCCTTACGCATCAATCGCACAGCCGCTTTGCCCAGTTCTCGGCGGGTGTCTTCGGAGATGGCCGGTGACGGAGTTTCCTCCACCAATTTCTGGTATCGCCGTTGTAAGGTGCAGTCTCTTTCGCCCAACTGGATGATATTGCCCTGCATATCCCCGAGCACTTGCACTTCGACGTGGCGCGCTTGTTCGATGAGTTTCTCGATGTACAGATTGGCGTCGTTGAAGGCAGCTTGGGCTTCTGCCTGGGCTGATTTTAGACCAGCTCGTAGGGATATTTCGTTGTGGGCTTGTCGCATTCCCCGTCCGCCGCCGCCGCCGACCGCTTTGATCATTACCGGGTAGCCTATCCGTTGAGCAATCTTAATTGCTTGATCCTCATCTACTGCTGTCTCTGAAGCCGGCTTCACGGGAACCTTGGTCTCTTTGGCCAGTTTGCGGGCCGCCACCTTGTTTCCCAGAAGGTTCATACTTGCCGCTGAGGGCCCGATGAATTCAATCTTGCAGGACCGGCAGATTTCCGCAAAGTGAGCATTCTCCGCCAGGAAGCCGTACCCCGGATGGATCGCCTGCACATCAGCGATCTCAGCCGCGGAGATGATTCGTGGTATGTTCAGATAACTTTCACTGGCTGGCCCCGGACCTATGCAGATCACGTCGTCTGCCAGTTGCAGATAGGCCGCGTCCGCGTCTTCCTGCGAATAGACCACCACCGTTTGCACACCCAGCTCACGACAAGCCCGGATGATCCGCAGGGCTATTTCGCCTCGGTTGGCTACCAGGATTCTGGAGAACATCTGGAAAGTTCCTCATCTATAAATAAGTCCCCGGCTCTACCGTGGGGCTATTTGTCCACTGCAAACAGGTTTTAGCAAAGGTTTAGCTAAGCTGAACGCACCATGAACATCGGCTGGCCGAACTCGACAGCCTCGCCGTTTCTGACCATTACTTTTTCGATGGTGCCGGCCATGTCGGCTTTGATCTCATTCATTACTTTCATAGCTTCGACGATACAGACCACCGTCTCAGCCGTTATGGTATCGCCTACGTTCACATACGCGGGGCTTTCCGGGTTCGCCGACTCATAGAAGGTTCCTACCATAGGCGAGACGATACTCTCAAATTCCTGTTCTTCGCTCGGTTTAGCGGCCGGCTCCCCCGGGGCCGCCGGTTGTTCGGCTACAGTTCCGGCTGGTAGTTGTGTTGCTTGGATCGGACTCAGTGTTACCGTCGGGACGGACTCACCCGCACCGCGCTTCAAGACAACCCGGCGATCACCGTCCTGTATTTCCAGTTCTCGCAGGTCATTTTTCAACATCAGATCTACCAGCTTTTTTATCTCTTTGACTTCCATTTTATTTAGCCCCGCTTTTGTTGCAGGTCCATCCACCTTTCTGATTCAGCTATTTCCTCACTGCCCAGTTCTGCTCGTCCGGCAAGCCGGAAAGAACTCGACAGCCTCTTTTAGTCACCAGCACATCGTTCTCGATTCGAATGCCACCTCTTCGGGGCAGATAAATGCCCGGCTCAATGGTAAAGATCATCCCTTCTTCGAGTACATCCTGGCTTTTCCGGCTGATCGACGGAGCCTCATGGACATTCCTGCCGATGCCGTGTCCAAGCCCATGGCCAAAGTACGCGCCATATCCAGCCTTCCGGATGACCGCTCGGGCTGCTTCATCCACCTGCTTAGCCGAAACGCCTGGCTTGACAGCTTCCAGCCCGGCCCGACCCGCCTCCAGGACGCTTTGGTACGCCGCCCGTAGAGATTGGGACATGCTATCGAGGAAAACCACTCGTGTCAAGTCGCACCTGTAGCCGGCCACAGTAGCCCCCCAGTCGATAAGCACCGGCTGATTTGGTTTGATTCTTATGTTTCCCGGCTGGGCGTGTGGCATGGAACTCCTTGGGCCACAAGCAACTATGGTGGAAAACGCCGGCTCGGAAGCCCCACGAAGCTTCATTTCAAAATCGAGTCGGCCAGCCACCTCCAGCTCTGTTATTCCCGCCCTGAGTTGGTCCAGCACGACCAGAAATGCTTCTTCCGCCACCTTGATCGCCCGTCGCATGGCTGCCTGCTCCCGGACATCCTTGCGTATTCTCATCCGGCGAACCAGTCCTTGGGCATCTATCAGTTTTCGCCGTCCAATAGCCCTGCCCAACTGCTTATAGGCTTCCAGGGACAGACCGGCCGGCTCAAGGCCGATTCGGCTGATCGTGACCCTCCTGGCTCGATGAGCCACAGCCACAGCCAGGGGGCCTTTTCGTTGAATCACGGCCAGCCGAGGGCACTCTTGCCGAGCCTGCTCCAGGTAGCGGGAATCGGTGATCAGTGCCGCCCCCCGCCCAGTAACCAGCAGGTAGCTATCGTCGCCACTGAATCCGCTCAGATAGCTCACGTCTTGTGGATCGGTAGCCAGAAAGCCATCCAGGCCCCTGTCGCGCATTGTTTGCCGTAGTTGTCTGAGACGACTGACGATCTGGTTGATCTGGTGCTTGCCGGTCATAATTCTCTGCCTCTGAAAATTGTCTGCGTCAATGATTCTACCGCCTCCACCGGTTGCTTACAACGGCCATGCTTCGGTCCGGATGGTTTCGCATTGTGCCTATTTGTGTTGAAAAGCCGTGCGCCTTTGTGGTACTATCATGCTTGTATATACGTCAAATGGACCGTCAGGGGAAAACTAGCTTATAAAGAGGTCGCGGATGGCCATTCACTTCAATTGCACCAAGTGCTCTCATTTGTTGCAGGTGCCTGACGAGCACGCCAGGCGCAAGGCCAAGTGTCCGAACTGCGGCCACATACTACCGGTACCTGGTCAATCCAAGACCACTGGTGGGCCGCCGGCAAAGCCACTCTTGCCTAAGCCTCCGGCGACCAAGCCGCTTGCCGTTGAGCCCCTACCTGGGCCTAAAACGCCGGGGCCGATCCCTTCGCTTTCCACTACTAAGAAGAAAGGTAAGAAGCCGGCCAAGTCCGATCAAGCCAAGCAAGGACCACCGGAGCTTCGTTCCGGAAAAAAGGCCGTTATTCTCGGCGTAGCTCTAGTGGCTGTATTGGTAGGTGCCGTCGTTGTCTGGAAAATGGGCGTTTTCTCAGGCAAGGAACCCGAGAAACCCACAACTCAGAAGCGTGATCCTACCAAGAAACGCCAACAAGTTGTTGCCCCCAAACCTAAGATCACTCCGGAGCAGCTCAAGGCTGCAACGGAGCAAATGGAAGAGCAATTGGCTGCTCTCCAAAAGCGTCTGGAGTTTGAGTCGGCCTCATCGCAACTGGACGAATCTCTGATCGAGCATCTGCGTGCCTTACAAAAGTATAAGAGTCAGATGCCTTCGCGATTGTTGAGTATCACGGACCTTGGCGTACAGGTAGATGAGAACAAGGCCTGGTTGTATGAGCACATACTCGCTCGAGCTCAGAGTTTGGTCGGCCAATACCGCTTTAGCACTGCCAAAGAGTTGCTGGACAAGGTCTTTTCCGTTGAGTCTGATGCCGGAACCCCGGCCAGAAATACTGCCAACAAAACCACCAGATCGAACGGCCGTCGGACTGCTTTGCGGAGCACAGGTCGATCATCAGCCGAGCAGGCTTGCAGAAGTTTGGCTGACGGCGAATTGATTAAGCGTGGCTTGACCGGCCAGGTCTGCCTCTGGGTTCGCAAACAAGCCAATGAGCTTGGCGAAAAAACAACCGTCATCAGTCTCGACCCTCCGGATAACCGCCGATCGTCATCGTCGCGGCGTACCGCTTCCGCCGATGATTGGCAACAGATTTGGGGGCCGGTAAGCACGCATTTAGCATTCATACGCCGTTTGCAGGTTCAGGCCGAGGACGCAAAAGACGTGGCACAGGCCGGCCTGCTCTATAGCTTGGCACGCCAATTGAAGGCCAAGTGCATACTGTTCGAGACCCCCGGACCCGATGATGCTGAACTGCTCAAACAACTCACCCGCCGTCGGGCCGACCGGAAAGGGCATGAGCAGGTACAACAGCTCATTGCTCAATGCCGTTATAAACAGGCCTTGCTGTTAGCTAAGCGGCTTTTAGATGAGAATCCCACCAACCTGGACAATCATTTGTGGCTGCTCCGCTGCTACCTGGAGAGCTACAATGCCCTCTCTTTGTCAATCGACCTGGCTGACTTGCGGAGAATGGCCCACCGGGCTGCAAATTTGGCCAAATACGATTTGCCGAATAACCTGTTGTCCGTAGGTCTCGGTTCGGACGATCAGCCGGCTGCGCTGGCGATTTCTCAGTACCGCCAATGGGGGCGGCAACGCGGTGCTCGCTTGGATAATCTGGCCCAGTACGCAGCTGAGTATGCACCCATAGTGGACTGGCTTAGGGGTGAAAGCAGAGTGGCCGTGCTTAGGGATTTCCAATACCGTCCCTTCCTTGCCGGAGAGCCGATAGACCTGCTGGATAGTCAGGGCGTGATCTACACGGTTTACAGTCGGGCTGGTCCTCCGGGTAAAGCCGCCGTGATCCTGGCTCGAATCCCGCATGGCCGCGACGAGCGAGGTTTGTATCTGCATATGGTTGGTGGTCAGCGCTATCGGCTCTGGAATATATATCCCCCGGACAGTGCGGCTGTTTCTGCCAGGGGTCCCAGCAAGCCGAGCACTCAGCCTGTTATGACACCGGAGCTGATTAGAGCTACCGATTTGTCCGGCCAGCGGACCATACCGCTTCTTACCAGTCTGGGAGTGTTGCGCTGTGAGCAAGACGGCGACAATTGGACTCTTTTGGTCCCTCGCATGGCCATTCGCCAGGAGCAGCAGCTTCGCCAGGAAAAACAGCGGACCTCTGTGACACCTCGACGCCTTGATTCTGCTGTATCGAGACTTCGTGATTTAGGCGGGATTGCTCCCAGAACAACCAGGTCGCGTGTCACTAGAAACAAAGGCCAGGACGGATATGTGCGTGTCAAATTTCCAACTTCCGGCACCACCGGCACCAGGGGGCGTACTGAGCCTATCACTTGTTTAATCCGCGAGAAGCGTGTGGAGATATCCTACTTCACCGATGATAAAGGCAAATACCTGATTGGCCCATCCGGCAAACGTTTCTACATAACTGAAGGGGGATTCCTCTCTACACTTGATGCCGCTAATGGTCCGGACTGGTGTTTGGCTTTGTCAGGCAGCGATTGTCCTGGCCGACTCCGCAAGCAGTTGGACGCCTATTCCGAGAACATCTCCACACGAACCGACACTGCTTACGGGTCCGGTTCAGGTCCCGCAGCCAAGCCCGGAGATTTGCCGCTAACTGTATTTGAAGCTGCTTCCTGGATTGGTGGGGGTATGCTCGAACAGACACACAGCCGTAGGCCGACAAGGTCTTCCTCCAGAAAAGGCACAGACAGGACCGTTCCTATTGTGTCCAGATGGTTAGTTTCCAACGGTAGAATCATAGCTCAGGTTAAGGGGCAGATTGCGGAAGTGGCCGCCAGTGGGATGATCGAATCGATGTTCTACTCGCCCGATGACGCAGCAGCACTGCTCGGTCAAGCCAATGACTATTATCAGGTCAGCCTGAGCGCTTGGCCGACGTTGGGCGGTGAAGTTTATCGGTTGATTAACTCCAAACGACTGGCCGAACTGATCGGCCAACAAGGGCAGCGCCGGTCAAGTCGAAACGTCCGGCTTAAGCAGCTCGTTGACTTCGATTTGGATTCTGAGTTCGCCCGAGCGGGCCGTAACCTAGCGGCTGGAGATATTAACCAAGCCTTGGCTATCTATGGTGATCTTACAGGCGTCTTGTCTCTAAGACTGCAGCAGGCCATTGCCGACGATGTACTGTCCCTAACGGCTACGCGTCGGCGGACTTCCTCGCCGCGAGCGCGAGGTGGCTCTGTGCCGACTGCTCAGTTGAGCGATCCTTTTCTCCGTGCGGCTGGGGGCGGTGGCTATAGACGTTCACGTTCGTCGCGGTCAGGAACGGCTGTTGAGACCCTCTCGCCCGATGAGCAGTATTTTCTCGATGCTGACATGCTAGTTCAAACTCATCTTCACCGGGCCGTAGCTTACCAGCAGGCCCAGTTGCCCGCCCAGGCACGCCAGAGCCTTGGCCAGGCTGTCTATCGTGTCAGGGGACAACTCCAACCCGAACTTATCGAGTGGACCAGGGAACTTGAAGCCGAAGGGGCAAGAATCTCTCCGGAGTTGCTCCGTATCGGCCAACAATGGCAGGCCCTACCCTCCCTTGGTTTTGCAATTGCTCTACAGCGCTCATTGCAGGCCGCCGAAGGTCAGCCCATTACCGTGCCTTGGCCGAACACGCCGGGGTCGGTTCAGCCCACTCCGCCGGTCATGAGTCTGGCAACCTGGCTGTCTGGAAAATCTGACCGATTCAACCGCTTATCTGCTGAGTGTTTGTTTGCCGCTAGACAGTTCGACTGGGTGCGAGCTTCACTGCCCTCAAGTGATTCCGATGCTTCCGAACCGCTTGATCCCGACGGACAGGCCCGGCAAATCATTGAGCTTTTGGGTACGTATCAGGTTTCTTCGCCCGCCGAGCCCGGCACAGCTAATGCCCTTTGGCAGTTGGGTTCATTCCTGTCGGCCACGGGTTATTCCGACGAGGCTTGGCAGTGCCTGGGACAGGCCAGCGCCGTCTATAGCCAACTGGCCCAGTCTCTGCTGCCACCCACGTCCAGGCTCATAAGTCAACCTCGGCAAATTCAAGAGAAGTACTATGTTTACCGCGTCGCCGGCTTGGCTGCCTTAGCCCAAGCCGCAGCCATACCTTCGTCTGATTCTGTTTGGCCCGACACCCGCAGCCTGCTTTTGGCGGAGATCCGCGGCAAACTCAGCCAGATTTATCGCACCAGATCCGATGTTTCCGGCCAAGACGTTCTGACTGTCATGTTGCGTCTTGCGGATCGTTCCATAGGAGCTGTGCAGGATTTGGACAAGGCTGGTGGACTATACGAGTCCCCCCGCATGCGGTTCTGGTGGTGGTACTATCCGGCTGTGGCGGCTACCGACCGGGTCGCAGTTGATTCGCGCTGGGCTGCAGACCGGCCCAAGCTCGAGTATACCCAGCCGCCACCTGAGTCACGTCGTTCTCG